>CAZITK010000011.1:3176-19982 GCA_964542145.1 uncultured Brevundimonas sp. | reverse complement strand
CGCCGATCAGCACATAGTGCAGGTGGGCGACGATGAAGTAGCTGTCATGGGCCTGCCAGTCGAACGGCACCAAGGCGACCATGACGCCCGTCAGCCCCCCCATGACGAAGATGGTCAGGCCGCCAATCACGAACAGGGCCGGCGTCGACACCTTCAGTCGACCAGCCGCCAGGGTGGCGATCCAGGCAAACACCTGCACCCCGGCCGGAATCGACACGGCCATTGAAGCGGCCGAGAAGAAGCTGACCGATATTTTCGGCATGCCGGTGGTGAACATGTGGTGCGACCACACGCCGAAGCTGATGAAGCCGGTGGCTAGCATGGCCAGCACCACCAGCCTGTGGCCAACCAGCCGCGCGCCAGCCGCCACCGCGATGATGGTCGACGTCACCCCCGCCGCCGGGAGGAAGATGATGTAGACCTCGGGGTGGCCGAAGAACCAGAACAGGTGCTGCCACAAGAGGGGATCCCCCCCCTTCAGCGCATCGAAGAACGGCCAGCCGAACAGGCGTTCCAGCTCCATCAGGGTGGTGGCCAGGATCACCGCCGGAAAGGCGATGATGATCATGCAGGCGAAAATCAGCATGGCCCAGGCAAAGATCGGCATCCTGGCCAGGGTCATGCCGGGCGCACGATTCTTGAGCACGCCGACGATGATCTCGATGGCCCCGGCGATGGCCGATATCTCGATGAATCCGATACCCAGGAGCCAGAAGTCGGCGTTGATTCCCGGGGAATAGGTGATGGAGGTCAGGGGCGGATACATGAACCACCCGCCATTTGGCGCAAGGCCGAAGAACAGCGAAGAGAAGAAGGCCAGCCCCCCCACCAGATAAGCCCAGAAGGCGTAGCCCCCCAGGCGGGGGAAGGGCAGGTCCCTGGCTCCGAGCATCTGGGGGAGCATGGCCACGGCCAGGGCCTCCACCGCAGGCACGGCGAACAGGAACATCATCATCGTGCCGTGCATGGTGAAGACCTGATTGTAGGTCTCCTGGGGCAGCAAGCCGCCCATAGGCACGGCCAGCTGGGTGCGCATCAGCAGCGCGAGGATGCCCGCCAGGCAGAAGAACAGCATGGCTGCGCCGACGAAATAGATCCCGAGGAAGTTGTTGTTGATCGCCGTGATCCACTCCCAGCCGCGGGGCCGGCACCAGATGCGTTCAAGCGCCTCACGCTCGCCCTCGGGCCGCTCGCCCCGGGTCGGGAAACGGTCGTACAGGCGGGTGTCGAAACCGGTTTCTGACGTCACTGGAGGCTCTCGAGCCAGGCCGCGACATCGCGCAACTCCTGGCCGGTCAGGACTGGATAGGCCGGCATGC
Organism: uncultured Brevundimonas sp.; assembly: GCA_964542145.1. Lineage (GTDB taxonomy): Bacteria > Pseudomonadota > Alphaproteobacteria > Caulobacterales > Caulobacteraceae > Brevundimonas. The sequence goes on along the minus strand of CAZITK010000011.1, from coordinate 18,663 downwards.
GGTTGCCCGGCTTGATGGACTGGCTGTCGGAAATCCATCCGGCCAGCGTTCCCTGGTTGTTCGGCAGGATGCCGGCGCCAAGCGTGCGCCGCGCGCCCACGCGACTGAGGTCCGGTCCGGCGAGGCCGTTGAACTCGGTCCCGCGCACGGCGTGACAGGCGCCGCAGCCGGCGCGGGCGAAGACGTCGGCCCCGTCCGACGGCGCGGAGGCCGCCGCGACCGGCGTCGCCTGCTCGGCGGCCCAGGCGGCATAGGCCTCAGGCTCGTGAGCGACCACCACCAGCCCCATCAGCGCATGAGGCCCGCCGCAGTATTCCGCACACTGACCGCCATAGACGCCGGGCTGGTCGGCCTGGAGCCTGAGAATGTTTCGGCGGCCCGGAATCATGTCCAGCTTGCCGGCGAGGCGCGGCACCCAGAAGCTGTGAATCACATCGGCGGAATCGAGTTCGAACACCACTGGCTGGCCGACCGGGATGTGCACTTCATTGGCGTCCTGCCAGACCTCGCGTCCCTGGGCATCCAGATAGGCGACGCGCCACCACCACATCTCGCCGGTAACCCGAACCCGCATTTCGCCCGGCTGGGCGTCTGGCGTCAGCTGGGTCGTCAGGCCGAGGCCGTAGATCAGCAGGGCCGAGAGGACCACGATCGGAAACGCCAGCCCTCCGGCCCAGACCAGCCATTCCCCGCCCAACTTCCGGCGCCAGCGGCGCGGGCCGAACAGGGCGACGCCCAAGGCGACGAGCACCACAAGCAAGACGGCGCCGCCCATGGCGAAAAGAACCCAGGACAGGGTGGTCAGCGGACCAGCGAAAGGTCCTGCCGGGTCAAGCACCGGCGGCGGCCAGCCCGATGTTCCGGGAACGGCCTCAGTCACGGAGCTGGTACAGATAGGCCGCGATGTCGCGGGCTTCGGCGTCAGTTATAGGCATGGCGGGCATTCCGGTCTCGGGCGACAGCGACGGCGCATCGATCAGCCACTGGATCAGAACATCGGGCTGGTTCGGCAGGCGACCGGCGATCAGCGTCGTAGAACCAAACCCTTCCAGAGTCGGGCCGGCTCGGCCCCGCGGCCAGCCGACGCCCGGAACCGTATGACAGGCGGCGCAGCCCACCCGTTCGATCACCTCCAGACCGTGCTGGGGATCCGCGCCCGCGATCTGACGCGGCGTGTTCGTCCGGTCGGCGCAGGCGGACAGGGCGAAGACCAGGACCGCGCACAGCATCGGTGTCGGCCTCACCTCTGTCGCCTCGATATGATTGGTCTGAACGCCGCACGCGGCATCGGCCCCCCGATGGCTGGTTTCAAGGAGGCTAACCCTCCGTCCTCGGCCCGGTTCCCAAGGAACCGCCACGCTTGCCGCGGCATTCGGTCTTAGTGCGCACACCTGCCCTCCTCGTCACCCTGGCCGCAGCCGTCGCGGCGGCCTGCCATCCGATGCCCAATGAGACCGGGGCGCGCTTCGCCGAGGACGGCCTGACCCTGGCCATGAGCGGCGGCGAGGGCGGCGCCACCAATGCCTGCTTCGTCTGCCACGGACTGGCGGGGCACGGTGACGGCGTCAGTGTTCCGCGTCTGGCCGGCCTCGACGCCGGCTATCTGCAGAAGCAGATGGAGGACTATGCGACCAACGTCCGGCACGATCCGGTCATGGGACCGATCGCGGGCTGGCTGAGCCATGACGACCGACGCGCTGTGGCCGCCTATTACGCCGGGCTGCCCCCACCCCAAAGCGCCGACGCCTTCGCCCCTCCGCCAGCCATCTACCTGACGGGCGCGCCCGAGCGCGGCGTGGAAGCCTGCGCGGTCTGCCATGGTCGGAACGGGGAGGGCGTGGGTCCAGCCAATCCCGCTCTGACCGGCCAGCCGGCCGCCTATACTATCGAGCAGATCAGACGTTGGCGTCGTGGCGAGCGTCGCAACGACCCGCGGCGGGTCATGGCCGACGCCGTGGCTGGTCTGACCGATGACGAGGCCCGGGCCATAGCCGCCTGGCTAGAGACTTCACCCGCCCTTCCAGCGCCCGCCAGCGACGCTGCCAGCGCGTCCGCCGCCGCGACAGCTGCGGCACGACCGGAAGCATCGCATGGAGCACGTCGTCCCGGTCGATGACGTGATGCTTCAGCGCCGCGCCGATGTGGATCGGGATGAGCAGCAACAGGGTGACCACCAGGCCCCAGTGCATCCATTCCCCCACCGCCTCGATCCGCCAACGCGTGGGCGCCGGCAGTTCGCCGAACGGCATCAGCGGCCAAGGGATATAGCCCAGCAGGCTCAACTCCTGTTCCCTTCCGGTCGCCGAAACGATCGCCCAGCCGCTCAGCGGCAGGCCCAACAGGCAGATGTAGAATAGCCAGTGGGTAACATGGGCCGCCGTGCTCTCCCAGCCCGGCTTGTCCGCGTCATTGACCGGGTCGGGAGCAAGCATGCGCCACAGCGCCCGGCCAAGCACCAGGGCGAGCATCAGCACGCCGATCAGGTAGTGCAGATCGTGCGCCGCGACCTTGGCGCCGCCGACCGGTAGCCGGCCCATCCACCAGCCCCAGAACAGTTGGAAAATGACCAGGAACGCCATGGCCCAGTGAAATGCGATTCCCACAGGAGAATAGCGGCCCTCGTCGGCGTGGCCGGCGGCCCACTCCAAGATGTTGAGGACTAGTCGGTCGATCACGCCGGCTGCGTCCCGGCCTCGCTCCCGCGGTCGCGGGCATCCGGGCCGATCCAACGGGCCAGGATGAGCACGGCGGCGATCAGATAGACTCCCGCCGCCGGCGCCCACATGATTAGCCCGGCGGTTTGCTGATCTTCGAGCGGGGTCATGCCCCAGGCCCCGGTCGTCAGCAGGTGGGGCACATAGATCGGCTGGCCGGCGAAGGTGATCAGAGCGCCCAGCAAACCCATGGCCACCATGGCGATCAAGAGGTGCCCCACGGCCGACGGCGCCGAGGCGGACCGGACTCCCGCCCAGAACCAGACCGATGTTCCCAACAGGCTCGCCTGCATCAGCCAGTAGATTCCGTCATGGCTTAGGGCGGCCGCATAGAAGGCCGGCGCATGCCAGGCCCAGAGAACCACGGCCTGCACGGCCGTCGCCAAGGCGAGCGGCCCGGTCTTCAGCGGCGGCGAGGCCCAGGCGATCAGGGGCGCCGCCACCGCCACCAGCAGCACATGATGGACCGTCCGCGCCGCGAACAAGGCCGAGGACAGGGCGCAAAGCGGCGAGACGAAACTGACGATCAGAATGGCGATGGCGCCCAATCCCAGCACCCGCTCTCGTCCGCAAAGCCGCCAGGCGACCATTCCCGCGGCGAGCATGATCAGGCCGATGAGAACGGGATCGAGGTTCCAGCGCCACTCGCCCGCCCCGGGCGCAGCGCCGCAGTAAGGGATCCAGATTTCGGGCGACATCACGCGCCTCGCTCCCGGCCCAAGCGTCCCGCTCCTCGGGACAGCCCGTGCAATATGCAAATGTTCATGGCCGGCCCCCTGGCTGAGAACGTCTCGGGACTAAGCGGTCAAGGTGGGTTCGGTTCCCGCTCGCGGGCGACGGGCCGCCCCCCCCGAGCTCAGATTTCCTGATTGTACTCGCCCACCTCGGGCTCTGTGGCCAGGCGCGGGCGGGCCTCAAGGCGGAACAGATCGCGCATGTCGTCCTCCGAACGCAGGCTCTCGACCACCACCGTCAGCTCCGGCTTGTTGGAAGAGGCGCGCATCAAGAACCACGAACCGTCGTCCAGTTCGACCCGCACCCCGTCGGTGGTCTCCACGCCCCGGATGCCGCGACCGAGGATTGACGCGCCAGAGGCCGCGAGCGCGGCGTAGGCGTCACGGGCGCGCGCCACTACGCCATGCTTTGCCCCGTCGGCGCAGCGAGGCGACAAGGTCAGGCTGGTCCAGGCCTGCCCGGGCTCGGCCGCCAAAAGCGACAGCGGCGCGCGCCGCAAATCCAGCAGGGAAAGCACCTCTACAGCGGCGGCAAGGGCGTCGTCGTAGCCACGTCCGATGGGCGGACCGAAATAAATGTGACCTGATTTCTCGAAAGCGGCCAGGGCGCCGACTTCGTGCAGGGCCCGCTTGATGTGGCTGTGCCCGGTCGGCGCGGTGACGACCCGCGCGCCGTTCCGGACCAGCACCGGGTCGGTGCGGAACAGTCCCGTGCATTTGACGTCGACCACGAAGACAGCGCCCGGCGTCCGCGCCGCCATGTCGCGGGCAAGGATCAGGCCCACCCTGTCCGACAGCACCGCGATCCCCGCTTCGTCCACCACGCCACAGCGGTCGCCGTCGCCATCGAAGGCCAGGCCGATGTCGGCGCCGGCCGCCCGCACCGCCTCGCCCACGGCCATCAGCATGGTGCGGTCCTCGGGGTTCGGATTGTGGTGTGGAAAGGCGGCGTCGAGGTCGGCGTTGAGCGAGATGACGTCAGCGCCCAGCCGCTTCAGGGCCTCAGGCGCGAACACGCCCGCCGTGCCGTTGCCGCATCCGACCACCACCCTGATCGGCCGCGACAGATGCCGTGCGCCGACGACGGATTGTAGATAGGCCTCCCTCAGTCCCTCCACCCTCCGGACTGCGCCACCGGAGCGCGGCCGGCCCCGTCCCTCAAGCACGATCGCCCTGAGGGCCGCCATGTCCGCGGACTCGAAGGTAAAGGGGGCGCGGTCGCCCATCTTGATGCCGGTCCAGCCGTTCTCGTTGTGGCTGGCGGTGACCATGGCCAGATTCTCACAGCCCAGATGGCCGCGCGCGAAATAGGCGCTGGGCGTTAGACACAATCCAATGTCCAGCACCTCCATCCCGCCCGCGATCAGGCCCAGACTCAGGGCCTGTTTCACCGCTTGGGAATAGGACCGAAAATCGTGGCCGATGATGATGCGGCGACTGCGCCCCCGTTCGGCCAGCAGAGTAGCCAGGCCAAGCCCGACCGCCTGGACGCCCAGCAGGTTGATCTCTTCTCCCAGCCGCCACCGCGCATCATAGTCGCGAAAGCCGCCGGGTTGGACGAAGGGCCGCGTCTCGCGAGTCCAGTCGTTGGGCGCGAGCTCGGTGAGCGGCGGCCCCTCCAGAGAAGCAGGCGTCTCGGCTCGTCGCTGCATCTCCTCGGCGATACGTCGCACCGACTGTGCGTCTTCGAGGCGGCAAGCCAGCACCTGATCGCCCTCGACCACGACCGCCACGCCGGGCAGGCCCAAGGTCGCCACGGTCACGTTCTCCGGCGCGCGGACATAGGCGCCGGGGCTGTCGATCAACCGGTGGCGCGCCGCCAGCGCCTCCACCTCAGCGACAGCGTCCCAGGCCCCAAGGTCGCGCCAGTCGAATTCGACTGGCAGAACCAGTCCCCCACCGCATCGCTCCATGACCGCCCGGTCGAAGGCGACGGCCGGCGCCTCGGCGAAGCCGGGCCCGAGCCGCACGGAAAGCGCCGATCGATCGGCCGCAGAAATCCCTGCGCGAGCCGCAGCCAGGACCGCGGGCGCGTGATCGGCCAGAGCGCGCGTCAGACGCCCGGCGGTCGCCACGAACACGCCGATGTTCCACAGCGCGCCCTGATCCATCAGCCGGGCCGCATGGACGGCATCGGGCTTTTCGACAAAGCCGGCGATCGGACTCAGGCCCTGTCCCGTCGGACAGATGTACCCGTACGCGTCCGAGGCCTGTCTCGGCTTGAGGCCCAGAAGACAAATATCGTCGGCCTGCGCGGCGGCGCGCGCCGCTTCTTTGACCGCGGCCCGGAAAGCCTCGTCCGACGGTATGAAATGATCAGCCGGGCAGACCACAACAACCGCGTCGGCGGCCTCGGCCAGCACGTCAAGCACACCGACGGCGATGGCGGCGGCGGTATCGCGCGGCGCTGGCTCGACGATCAGCCGCATCTCGCATCCGCCCTCCGCCCGGGCCAGGGGCTCATGCGGGAGGCCGACCACCAACCGCACGGGACCCAGGGGCGAGACACGCGCCAGCGTTTGGGCCAAGAGCGTGCCGCCGTCGCCGATCTCCATGAACGGCTTTGGCCTCCCGGCGTGAGACGCTGGCCATAGCCGCCCGCCGCCTCCACCGCACAGAACCACGGGCCGCAGCTTCACAGCTGCTCGCCTCCGACGTGTCTGCATGATCCGCCTCCCGCCCCACTATCGAACAAGAGTCGATGAAATGTCGAGCCTAGGGGTCGCTGGCAGAGAACCTCTGAAAGTTTTTGATCGTCGCCTTACCTCCCGTTCGGCCAGGCAAGGCGTCTGGCTCTTTGTCGACTTAACGCGGGGTGAGCGCAAATTTGCCTCAATCTGTCATAGAGTTAACTTGCTGATAGAACAGGCGGCGATTAGCGGAACGACCGTCTGAACTCGCCCAGGATCGCACGAGCGGTCGGCAACTTTCGCGCCCCCCAGGTTGAACCATGTCCTACCGCTCCTCGCTTCTGGCGAGCCTTCTCGCCGCCGCCTTGTACTCCGCCGCGGCGCCGGTCTGGGGCCAGCCTGCGGACCCGGCTCCACCGCCGCCAAACGATGAACACGACGGGGAGGCTGCGACCGAGCTTGATGAAGTCCTGGTCGTCGCCCGGCGCCCCGACATCATCACGGCCGCCGACCGGATGATCTATGCGATCGGCGACGACCTCCAGGCTCAGACCGGATCGGTCGCCGATGTGCTGCGCAACGTGCCCGGCGTTGAAGTCGATCTTCAGGGAAACGTCAGCCTCCGGGGCGACGGCAATGTCACCATCCTGATTGACGGCCGCCCGTCGGCGGTGCTGCGCGGCGCTTCGCGCGCCGATGTGCTCCAGGCCATGGCCGGCGCCCAGATCGAACGGGTCGAGGTGATGACCAATCCTTCGGCCGCCTTCAGCCCCGAGGGAAGCGGCGGAGTCATAAATCTGATCACCCGCGCCCAAAGTCCGGCTGCGCGCACCGCCTCGCTCCGCGCCTCGTGGGACGGCGACGATCAGGGCAATCTATCGTTCAGCGGCAGCCGCGCGGAGGGCGCCCTGACCGTGGCCGGCGACCTGGGCCTGCGCCGCAGCACGGGCGACGGCCGCACTGAACGCGAGCGCCAACGAAACGGCGACGGCGGCGAGACGGTCGCCGAAACCAGCCTGTTCGACAGCCGTAACGAGAACAGCTCCGGCAACGGCCGCTTCAGCGTGGACTACGACCTGAGCGCTAGAGACCGGCTCAGCGGCGAGCTCAGCTTCCGCGGCTGGGAGGGAGAGAACCGCAGCAACGAGAGCTTCGAACGTACGTCCGACGACGCCCTGACCGACCGCATTCTGCGCGACCAGAACGGCGCCTTTGACAACACCAACGCCGAGGCGCGCCTCTCTTGGCGCCGCAAGTTCGACGACGACCAGCACGAGCTGGTCGCCGATTTCGAAGCCGAGACCGGCGGCTCCAACCGCTCCCAGGAGGTCCGATCGCGCACCCTGGCCGGCGGCGAGCCCGCCTATCTGCAACGCTTCCGGTCGAAATCCGACGACGAGAGCTTCAGCGCCGAGATCGACTACACCCGTCCCCTGGGCGAGGGTCGCCTGCTGCGCCTGGGCTATGAAGGCGAGGTCGAGCGCGAGGACTATCGCTCGGTCGGTCAGCGTGGACCGAGCGAGGGATCCCTCGCGCCTGTGCCGTCCCTGACCAACGCCTTCGACTACGAGGAGTGGGTCCACGCCGCCTACGCCACCTATGAGCGGCCCTTCGGCGATCTGGATTTTCAGGGCGGCCTGCGACTGGAGCAGGTCTCCTTTGACCTGACCGTGCCGGGCGAGGCCATCGCGGCGGGCCAGGATTATTTCCGCGCCTATCCGACCGTGAACTTCGGCTATCAGTTGACCGACGGCCAGCGTCTGCGGGGCGGCTACAGCCGACGGATCAGCCGGCCGGGCCCCAATGACCTCAACCCTTTCGTTGTCTATCTCGACCCTCAGAATCTGCGCCAGGGCAACCCTGACCTTGAGCCGGAGATCACCGACTCGTTCGAGCTGGGATGGCAGCTTCGCCAGGGTCGCACCTTCTATTCCGTCACCGGCTTCTACCGGGACAGCGCGGGCGGCATCACCGATGTTGTCCAGGACGTGGGGGATGGCGTCTTTCTGACCACGCGGCAGAACCTGTCGAGCAGCGAGCGACTGGGCGCCGAGTTCATCGCCAACGGCCGGCTCGGTTCGCAGTTGAGCTACAACGTCTCCGGTTCGGTGTTCCGTTCCGAGATCGAGACGCCGGGCCTGGGCAAGCGCAGCGGGACCATGGGCATGGCGCGCGCCTCGCTCAACTGGCAGCCGACTGACAATGACTTCTTCCAGGTCAACGGGTTCTGGTCGGGCGAGCAGGTCCAGTCCCAGGGCGTGCGCGATCCGTTCGGCATCCTCAACCTGGGCTATCGCCGCAAGATCAACGACAATTTCAGCCTGGTCCTGACCGGCAACAATGTGCTGGACAGCGGCGAGATCACCCGCACGGTCCAGACCGCCGATTTCCGCGAGCGCTCGCGCAACCGGTTCAACCAGCCGACCTACTATATCGGCTTCACCTATTCGCTGGGCGGCGGCCGACGTCAGGAGCCCACGTTCGACTTCGGCCAGCAGGGCGCCCCAGGCTGAACCACGCCGCGCGGGTCAGTGAAAATCGCGTGATCCGGGCAGGATGCGCACATCCCGCGGATGGCGGTGGCCCGGGCGGAAGGAGCCGTGGGGGCCGTAGGCCTCGTCGGCGCGCGACAGCTGGATTTCGGCGACGTGATCTTCCGACAGGCGCCCCAGTTCGCCCGAACGGTCGAAGACGCGGCGGACCATCACATGGACCACGCCGTCGATGCTCTTTTCGACCACGCCTTCGACCACCATCAAGCGCGCGCTCATCACTTCGCGGCGAAATTCCTCGAACGTCCGCGCCCACAGTACGACATTGGTGACGCCGGTCTCGTCTTCCAGGGTGACGAAGATGGCGTTGCCCTTGCCCGGTCGCTGACGCACCAGAACCACGCCCGCGACCTTGACCAGCGAGCCGCCGCGTCGGGCCTCGGCCGCCTGGCAGGTCATCACCCCCTCGGCGTCGAACAGCGGCCTCAGGATCTGCATGGGGTGAGCCTTCAGCGACAGGCGTGTGGTCTGATAATCCGCCGCCACATGTTCGCCCAGCGGCATGGTGGGCAGGCGGGCGTCCGGCTCGGCCCCCAGTTCCCTGGCGCCCCGCTCGCGGGCCTCGGCGGCGGCGAACAGCGGCAGGGGATCATCGTCAGGCAGGCGCCGCACCGACCACAGCGCCTCGCGCCGATCCAGCCCCAGGGAGCGGAAAGCGTCCGCGTCGGCCAGTCTCCGCATCGCCGCCGCCGGCAGACGGGCCCGCCGGGCCAGGCTTTCGACGTCGGTGAAGGCTCCCTCCCCCCGCGCCGCCGTCAGCGCCGTGGCCCAGTCCTCGCGAAAGCCGTCGATCTGGCGCAGGCCCAACCGCAGGGCCGGCTCGCCACCGGTCAGCTCCAGCCCGTTGTCCCAGCCGCTGTGCGCCACGTCGATCGGCCGGATTTCGACCCCGCCGACCTCATGCGCCTCGCGCACGATCTGGGCGGGGGCGTAGAAGCCCATGGGCTGGCTGTTCAGCAGGGCGCAAGCGAAGGCGGCGGGGTGGTGTCGCTTGATCCAGGAGGAGACATAGACCAGCAGGGCGAAGGAGGCGGCGTGGCTCTCGGGAAAGCCATAGGAGCCGAAGCCCTTGATCTGATCGAAGCATCGCTGGGCGAAGACAGGATCGTAACCACGCGCGATCATCCGCCCGACGAAGCGGGTTTCATAGGTGTGCAATGTGCCGTCGCCCCGGAATGTGCCCATGGCCTTTCGCAGGCCGTTGGCTTCCGCGTCGGTGAACTCGGCCGCGACCATGGCGACCCGCATCGCCTGCTCCTGAAACAGGGGCACTCCTAGGGTCTTTTCCAGCACTCGTTTCAGCTCGTCGGGCGGTCCGTGCTCGGGCGAGGGACCTGAAAGGTCGACATTCTCCAGCCCATTCCGGCGGCGAAGATAGGGGTGGACCATGTCACCCTGGATCGGCCCGGGCCGCACGATGGCCACCTGGATGACCAGGTCATACAGGCGACGCGGCTTCAGGCGCGGCAGCATGTTGATCTGGGCGCGGCTCTCGACCTGGAAGACGCCGATCGACTGGCCCCGACACAGCATGTCGTAGACCTCGGGGTCGTCCTGCGGGATGATGTGTAGCGCCTGGTCCACGCCCTGATGATCGCGCATCAGGTCGAACGCCTTGCGGATGCAGGTCAGCATGCCGAGCGCCAGAATATCGACCTTCATCAGGCGCAGTTCGTCGATGTCGTCCTTGTCCCATTCGATGAAGGTGCGGTCGGGCATGGCGGCGTTGTGGATCGGGACCATTTCGTCCAGCCGATCCTGGGTCAGGACGAAGCCGCCGACGTGCTGGCTGAGGTGGCGCGGAAAGTTCAGTAGGCGCGAGGCCATGGCGACGGCGCGGCCGATCATCGGATTGGCCGCGTCCAGCCCGGCCTGTTCGACATGCCGCTCGGCGATCTCCGAACCCCAGCCGCCCCAGTGGCTCGAGGCCAGGCGGGCGGTGACGTCCTCGGTCAGGCCCAGCGCCTTGCCGACCTCGCGGATGGCGCTGCGCGGACGGAAGTGGATGACCGTCGACGCTATGCCGGCCCGGTGGCGGCCATAGCGCTCATAGATGTGCTGGATGATCTCCTCGCGCCGCTCGTGCTCGAAATCGACGTCGATGTCGGGCGGCTCGTTGCGGTCCTCCGACAGGAAGCGCTCGAACAGCAGTTCGGATTCCGCCGGGTCCACCGAAGTGATGCCCAGCACGTAACAGACGGCGGAATTGGCGGCCGACCCGCGACCCTGGCACAGGATGCGCTTGTCCTTGGCCACCCGGACGATGTCGTAGATGGTCAGGAAATAGGGTGCGATCTTCTTGCGTCCTATGAAGGCCAACTCCTTGCGCAGGAGTCCGGCCAGCTTGGCCGGGATATCGCCTGCATAGCGTTCATTGGCGTGCTTCCAGGTCAGATGCTCCAGCCAGACCTGGGGCTTCCACCCCGGCGGGATAGGCTCTTCGGGATACTGATAGGCGAGATCCGACAGATCGAACGCCACCCGCGCCAGAACGTCCGCCGTCTCAACCACCGCCTCGGGCGCGTCACGGAACAGGCGTGTCATCTCGGCCACGGGTTTCAGGTGACGTTCGCCGTTGGCCTCCAGCCGGCGACCGGCGGCTTCGATCGTCATTCCTTCGCGGATGCAGGTCAGCACGTCCTGAAGGTCACGCTCTTCCGGCGAATGATAGAGCACGTCATTGACCGCCAGCAGCGGAACCCCGACCCGTCCGGCCATCGCCTTCAGCCGCGCCAATCGGCGCCGGTCATCGCCGCGCCTCAGCATGGCGGCGCTCAGCCAAACCGCGCCCGGCGCGCCCTCGGCCACACGCGTCAGCACCGCCTCGAACCCCGCCAGCCGGGCAGGCGGCATGACGATAAGGAGCATATCTTCCGGCGCGGCCATGAGGTCACGCAGCCCGATCTCGCACTCGCCCTTCTTGGTCCGCCGATTGCCGAGGGTCAGCAGCCGCGTCAGCCGGCCCCAGCCCGCGCGCGTCTCTGGATAGGCCAGGATGTCCGGCGTCCCGTCGTTGAAGACCAGCCGCGCGCCCAGGATCAGCTTGAAGGCCTGGGCCCGGCGCTTGACCTCTTCGGACAGAGCCGGGTCGATGGTGGTGTCTTCTTCCGCCGCCACCTCGCCGGGGCCCGAGCCCTCGCGTCTCAGGTCCGGCGGCAGCAGGCCATGGTGGCGCAGAGCCTTCAGCGCGCTCCAGGCCCTGACCACGCCCGCCACAGTGTTGCGATCGGCCAGTCCCACGCCCGCATGGCCGCGCAGGATCGCCGTCGCCACCAACTGCTTGGGCGACGAAGCCCCGCGCAGGAAAGAGAAGTGGCTGGTCACCGCCAGTTCGGCATAGGCGTCCTGAGGATCGGGTTGGATCGTGCAAAATGGCCCGGTCATGCGAACAGCCCGTGGATGAACCAGCGCGGCGGCGTCTCTTCGCCGTACAGCCCTTGGCGAAACAGCCAGAAGCGGCGACCCTCGCTATCCTCGACGCGATAATAGTCACGGGTTCGTTGGTCCGGCGCGCGCCACCATTCGCCCGCGATCCGCTCGGGGCCCTCGGCGAGCGCCACATGGTGCATCACCCGCCGCCAGCGGAAACGGAAAGGCCGGCCGTCCGGCGCCTCGGCCAGGGTCTTGATCGGCTGGGGCGGATGGAACATCTGCAGCGGGCGTCGTGGAGGCTCGTCTGGGTCGCGCTCGGGCCAGTCGGGCTCCGCCCTCCCCGCTTCGGCCCGAATCAGACGTTGGGCGCGCTCGGGCATATGCGAGGCCTGGTGTTGGAATCGCAGCACCGACTCCGACCCCAATCGCGCCGTCAATCGGTCGATCAGACGGCTGAAATCTTCCTCGGCCGGTCGGTCGCTCGCCAGGCCAGGCTGGACCGGGTTCAGGGTTTCGACCGACAACACCGCCATGCGCACCTGGTCGAAGCCGAACCCCGGATCCAGCGGATTAGGCAGAGCCGCAATCCGCTCCTGGAAGAGCCGCTGGATGACCGGAGCCTCGCGCGTGGGCCGTCCCGTCCTCACGGTCACCCGTCGCACCGCTCCGTCGAGGCGATAGAAGCCGGCCTGAAAGGCGCGGCCGCCCTGGCCGGCCTGATCCAACCGATCGTCCGCCTCCGTCAGCAGGTCCGCCAAGATTCGCGCGATGTCTTCGGGCGTCGAGATGGGTTCGAAAAAGACGCGATCGACCACGATGGGCGGCGGCGGCCGATGGGGCGTGATGCGAACGTCCTCGTCGCCCAGCACCCGCGCCAGCCGCGCGGGAAAATCGGCTCCGAAGCGGGCGGCTAGGGGAGCGCGCGGCCGGTCGTCCAGATCGCCCAGTCGTTTCAATCCCGCGCGGCGCAAGGCCTGTTCGTTCTTGTCCGACATCTCCAGAGCGGCGACCGGCAGGCGGCGCGCAGCCGCCCGGTCGGAGCCGGACGCAAACACCCCCCCGCGGCCGAAGCGAGACAGGGCGCGAGCGCATTGCGGCGTCCCGGCCAGGGCCTGGCGCAGTTGAAGCCCGGCGCGCCCGGCCTGCGCCTGGGCCGCCGCCATCAGTCCCGCCTCGCCGCCGAACAGATGGGCGCAGCCGGTGACGTCGAGCATCAGGCCTTGCGGCGGATCGAGCGTCGCCATGGGAGTGAACCGGCTGAAGTTCTCAAGAACCCGCGCCAGGAGCGCCTGGTCCTGCTCGGGCTGGTGGATGATCGAAACTAACTCCGGTGTCCGCGCCTGGGCGTCGGCCAGGGTCATGCCCGGCGTCAGGCCCAGCCCCGCCGCCATCGGATCCACGGCCGCCAGGCGTAGGGCTCCGCCGACTTTCTCGACAAACACCACCGGTGTGGGGCCATCGGACGCGGCGGCGTCATCCGGCGCGTCTGACGCCGTCGTCGTGCGTTTCAGCCGATCGCTGGCCAGCCAAGGGAACCAGACAGCCAGATAGCGGCGTCGATCCGGCGCTCCTTTCGATGAATGACCGTCGCTCACGGTCCCACTCCATGATCCAAGTTCGAGGTGCGGCTCCGCCGCGATGACGCAGAAGAGTCGCGGAAAAGACGGGGTGGCCGGGCGCATTCGCTTCCAGCGGCGTCGAGGCGACGGCGCGTACAGACCAGCGGGTTTCAGCGGCGCTTGGGATCGGCTCAACCCCCGCGCGGGCCAGAAAAACGGTCACTCCCGCGGTCCGGGCAGCCATGGCCAGACGGCGGCTCGCCGTCAGGTTCATTGATCTTGCGTCGCCCCAGAAGCTCAGAACCGCCGCGCCCACGGCGAGGCTTCTCACGGCGTCTTCTCCGACAGCCAGCAGAGTCTGGATGTCTCGCGTTCGCACCAGCAGAAGGTCGGCGGGTCTCAGGTCCATCTCATTCAGGCCCGGCGCGTGAGGACGGCCGACTTCGTGTCCCATCATCTCATGCAGGCCCCACAACACGGGCCGGCCGCCTGCAATCCCCGTCGCAAGTCCCAGACTAAAGGCGTTCAACGCCACAGCGTCCGCCGGTGTGGCGGCATAGAGGTCGTGAAGGACGCCCGACCGCAGACGATCCGGCCGAATATCGACATCCTGACGCGAGGTCAGATCAACGAGCGCCAGCCGCCTACGCGCAAGAACCGACCGCTTCGCTCCATTTATGTTCTCCATTTGTTCTATATGCCGCCGAGGAAGGGGCAGGAGTCAAGGCTCATCTGCCCGATGTCGGGGCCGACGCCTCCTTCGTCGTCACGAACGCAACAGGCCTTAGATCCTCGACGAGCACAGCGCGGGCGACGATGTCCGGCGTTGGCCAGCGACGGTCGTCGTCATCCTTCATTCCGCACGCTAGCTACTTCAGAAATGGGCCCCTCGAGATAACGCCGCCCATCCCCATATTAGACTGCAGAACGCTTCTGGAGGACCAAATGGCGGTAGCATCGGCTTCTCAAACCGGGGGCCTCGATCCGGTGCTGACGAATGCACCCCATAGGGTCGGCCGGGTCGCTCTCGTCGTTCGCGACCTCGACCGGGTCTCGACCTTTTACCAGTCGGTGCTCGGCTTACGGGTCGTGGAGCGGACGTCGGGTCTCCTCCGGCTGGGGACGGGCGACTCCGTCCTGCTCGAGCTTCAGCAGGATTCACAAGCGCGCGTTCGCAGTCGGCGTGAGGCAGGTCTGTTTCACACCGCCTTTCTGCTGCCCCGTCGCGCCGACCTCGGCGCCTGGCTGTCCCATGCTTCATCCGAGGGGGTCCGCCTGACCGGTGCGGCCGACCATCTGGTCAGTGAGGCGCTGTACCTGAACGATCCGGAGGGCAATGGCATCGAAATCTATGTCGATCGCCCCAGTGGCGCCTGGCAACGGACGGCGGACATGATCGACATGGCGAGTGACCCGCTCGATCTGGAGGGCCTGGTTCGAGACGCGTCCGGGCACAGCTGGTCTGGCTTCCCAAGTCGAGGCGTCGTCGGCCATGTGCACCTGCAAGTCGGGGATCTCGCAGACGCCGACGGCTTCTATCAAGGCCTGCTCGGCTTCCAGATCATGACCCGCTATCCGGGCGCCAGCTTCTACGGCTCGGGCGGCTACCATCACCAGCTCGCCGGAAACATCTGGAACAGCAGGGGCGCGCCCGTGCGTTCGGACCGCTCCACCGGTCTCGCCGACGTCGAGCTTCTCGTGGACAGCGAAGTTCTCGAAGCCGTGCGTTCGAGGCGCGCGGCCGAAGACGGCGCGCGCGACGACAGGATCACGCTTCACGATCCCTGGGGTACCTCGATCACCCTGCGGCACGCGTAAGCGGACAAACTGAAAGGCAGGTTTCCGAGCGTGGCCTGAACGAGAAGACCGCAATCGTCACCGGCTCGACCGGCGGCATTGGAATCGCGATCGCGAAGGGCTCGCCCG
>CAZITK010000011.1:0-3076 GCA_964542145.1 uncultured Brevundimonas sp. | reverse complement strand
GACGCAAGGCCGGATCGACGGTGCTTTGGGCCGATCGTGGCGGCGGCGAAGCGCGATGAGAGAAACGTCTGCAGGACATTCTTGGGCGCTTCGCCGACCCGCCGGCGGCGAACCTTGAGCCCTCACTTGGTGTTTCACATAGCGGTCCGGGTGTTGGTCCTTCGCCATGGCGAGCCCACACGGGCGAGGAACGTGACACGCCAGGCCGACAGCCGGCGACAGCAAGGACGGTACATGGCGACATTGGTCCTGTTTGGCGGCGGCGGCGATCTGGCGATGCGCATGCTGTTGCCGTCGCTCTATTTCCTCGAACAGGATGGTCTGCTGCCCCAAGGCTTCAGGATTGTCGGCGCGGCGCGCAGCGACGACGACCGCGACGACTATGTCGCCCTGGTCAGACAGGCCGTCTCGGCCCGCGCCGCCCAGCATGACCTGTGGGACGAGGCCGTCTTCGCCCGCTTCGAAAAACGCCTCGACTACCTCGCACTCGACGCAACCAGGTCCGAGGGCGCCGAGAGCCTCAAGGCTAGGGTCGGAACAAAAGACCTGACCTACTTCCTTGCCGTCTCGCCCTCCCTCTACGCCCCGATCGTTCAGGCGCTGCACGCCGCCGGCATGACAGGCGACAGCAGCCGCATCGTGCTGGAAAAGCCCGTTGGGCGCGATCTCGAGAGCTTCCGCCAGATCGACGAGGCGGTACGCGACGCCTTCGACGAGAACCAGGTGTTCCGCATCGACCACTATCTCGGCAAGGAGACCGTCCAGAACCTGATCGCGCTTCGCTTCGGCAATGTCATCTTCGAACCCTTGTGGAACAATCTGTCGATCGACCACGTCCAGATCACTGTCGCCGAGACCGCCGGCGTCGGCGACCGCTGGCCCTACTACGACGAATACGGGGCACTGCGTGACATGCTCCAGAACCACATGCTGCAACTGCTCTGCCTGGTCGCCATGGAACCGCCCTCGGACCTCGATCCGGACTCGGTCCGAAACGAGAAGGTCAAGGTGCTGCGCTCCCTGCGTCGAGTGACTCTGGAGGAAGCCGAGCGCGTCACGGTGCTTGGCCAGTACGGCCCTGGCCAATCCGAAGGCGAGGCGGTGAGAGGCTATGAGCAGGAGCGCGGCCAGCCGTCGGACACCGAGACCTTCGTCGCCGTGCGCGCCGACATCGACAACTGGCGCTGGGCCGGCGTCCCCTTCTTCCTGCGCACCGGCAAGCGCCTGACGGAAAAACGAACCGAGATCGTGATCCAGTTCAAGGGCGTGCCTCACTCCATCTTCGACCAGGGCGACCGGGGCGAGCTGACCGACAATCGCCTGGTCATCGAGCTGCAGCCCGAAGAGGACATCTCCCTCACGGTCATGAACAAGCGGCCGGGGCTGGACGCCCAAATGCAGCTCCAGTCGATCCGCATGAGCCTGTCCTGGGGCGTCGACGGCAAGGGCTCCAAACCGCCGCGCCGCCGCATCGCCTATGAGCGGCTGCTGCTGGATGCGCTGAACGGCGATTCCACCCTGTTCGTCCGCCGCGACGAGGCCGAACAGGCCTGGAAATGGGTGGACGAGGTGGCCGAGGCCTGGGGCGACGCCGACCTCAAGCCCCAACCCTACGACCCCGGAACCTGGGGGCCCGACGAGGCCGACCTGCTGCTCTCGCGAACCGGCCGCCGTTGGCATGTGGCGGGAGAGTGAGTTGACCAGCGCGCAGCCGCCCCTCCCACCAGCCGTCGCCCTCCGGCTTGACCCGAGGGTCCAGCCGCGCCGGCGGCGAGGTCAGAGCGCCTGGATGCTCGGATCAAGTCCGAGCATGACGGCGTTCAGGATCGGGAAAACTCGGCATGCGGCCTCAGGTGAGAAATGACGAATTGACCCCCTCCATTCAAACCCTCCCCACGCGCGACGCCTGGGCCGAGGCCTGCGCCGACCGACTGTCCGAAGCCCTGTCCGCCGGTCTGGCTGAGAACGGCGCGGCGCTGTTCGCGGGCGCGGGCGGCTCGACCCCCTCGCCGATCTACGCCCGCCTGTCCCAGGCCATGCTCGACTGGTCGAAGGTAACGGCCACCCTGGTCGACGAGCGCCACGTTCCCGAGACCTCTCCGGACTCCAACGCCAGGCTGGTGAAACAGACCCTGCTGGTCGGCCGGGCCGCCGGGGCGCGCTTTCTTCCTCTGCACCGCCCCGCCGTCACCGTGGACCGTGCCGCCGCCCTGGCCGCGCATGAGCTGCGCGCCGCCGCCCGCGTGACGGGAGGGCGGATCGACGCGGTCCTTCTCGGGATGGGGGAGGATGGCCATATCTGTTCCATGTTTCCCGAAAGCCCCATCCTCAGAACCCTGGTCCACCCCTCGCTTCCTCCCACCCTGCTCGGCGTCCCGCCCGGCCGCGACGGCATGGCCCCGCCCCAGGAGCGGATCAGCCTGAATCTGGCCTGGCTGGCCGGCGCACGCCGCGTCGTCCTGGCCCTGACCGGCGAGACCAAGCGCCGCGTGTTCGAGGATATGGCCGGGGGCGACCCCGCCGTTACCCCCATCGCCGCTCTGATCACCTCGGGGGCCCCGCTCGAGGTGCTATGGACGAAGGCCGCCCAATGACCGCGCTCAATCCGATCGTCGCCGAAGTCACCCAGCGCATCATTGACAAGAGCCGAGCTACGCGCGCCGATTATCTGCGCCGCATGGACGCCGCCGCCTCGTCCAAACCGGGCCGGGCCAAGCTGTCCTGCGCCAACTGGGCCCACGCCTTCGCCGGCGCTCCCGTCAGGGACAAGCTCACCGCCATGTCGGGCGCCCAGCCCAATCTCGGCGTGGTCACGGCCTATAACGACATGCTCTCGGCCCATCAGCCGTTCGAGCGCTTCCCCGAGATCGTGCGCGCCGCCGTGCGCGAGTCGGGCGCCACGGCTCAGGTCGCAGGCGGGGTCCCCGCCATGTGCGATGGTGTGACGCAAGGTCGCCCGGGCATGACTCGGGTAAGCGAGGCGGCGCGGGTAGTAGTTTCTACGCCCCGCTGGATTCTTGTGGGGGTAATCAAGGTCTATCAATGGACCATCTCTCCACTGTTGGGTCCGCGTTGC
>CAZITK010000010.1:0-21670 GCA_964542145.1 uncultured Brevundimonas sp. | reverse complement strand
CAGCTGCGTCACCCGGAGAAGGCCAATCGGCCCGAGACGGCGGTGCTGCGCAAGCCCGACTGGCTGCGGGTCAAGGCGCCGGGGTCGGGCCAGTACAACGCCACCAAGGCGATCGTGCACGAGAAGGGCCTGAAGACCGTCTGCGAAGAGGCGGCCTGTCCCAACATCGGCGAGTGCTGGAGCCAGAAGCACGCCACCCTGATGATCATGGGGGACACCTGCACGCGGGCCTGCGCCTTCTGCAACGTCAAGACCGGCCTGCCGCAGCCGCTGGATCCGGAGGAGCCGGGCAAGGTGGGGCTGGCGGTGGCGCAGCTGGGCCTGAACCACGTGGTCATCACATCCGTGGATCGCGATGACGTGGCCGATGGCGGCGCGGCGCACTTCGCCGAGGTGGTGCGGGAAATCCGCCGCCAGGCGCCCCGGACCACCATCGAGATCCTGACACCGGACTTCCTGCGCAAGGACGGGGCGGCCGAGGTGATGATTGACGCCCGCCCGGACGTGTTCAATCACAACCTGGAGACCGTGCCGCGGCTGTATCTGAAGATCCGGCCCGGCGCGCGTTATTTCCACTCGCTGCGGCTGCTGCAACAGGTCAAGGAGCGCGACCCCAACCAGTTCACCAAGTCCGGCATCATGGTCGGGCTGGGCGAGACCAAGGAAGAGGTCATGCAGGTGATGGACGACATGCGTTCGGCGGGCGTCGATTTCATCACCATCGGCCAGTATCTGCAGCCCACCCGCAAGCACGCCGCCATCGAGCGGTTCGTGACGCCGGAGGAGTTCAACGCCTATGCCGCCATTGCGCGGGCCAAGGGGTTCCTGATGGCAGCGTCCTCGCCCCTGACCCGCAGCTCGCACCACGCCGGCGACGACTTCGCCCGGCTGAAGGCGGCGCGAGAGGCTCAGAACGGGCGGTGAGGGTCGGAGATAACGCCCTTCTGCCCTCGGTGGAGAAGGTGGCTCGCGCAGCGAGACGGATGAGGGGGTTGTCGGATCGAGGCTTTCTGTCGACGTCTCTGCGCGCGGACACAGCCCCCTCATCCGAGCGCCTCCGGCGCCCACCTTCTCCCCCGAGGGGAGAGGGAGTGTGATGGCCGTTCATCGCGTATCGCGCGTCCTGCCGTACCGGCCGGAGCAGCTGGCGGCCCTGGTCGCCGATGTCGGGGCCTATCCCGACTTCCTGCCGTGGGTGACGGCCATGCGGACGTGGAACGCGCGCGACGAGGGCGACGTGCATCGGCTGGACGCCGAGGCCGAGGTCGGGTTCGCCTTTCTGAAGGAGCGGTTCTCGACCTGGGTGCGACATGATCGGGCCCGGCATGTGGTCGAGGTCGGACTGTTGCGCGGGCCGTTCAAGCACCTGACGAACCGCTGGGACTTCCACGACCACCCTGGCGGTTGCCGGATCGAGTTCATGATCGACTTCGCCTTCAGGAGCCGGCTGCTGGACGCCATGCTGCACGCAAATTTCGACCGGGCGGTGCGCCGGCTGATGGAGTGTTTCGAAGCTCGCGCACGGACGCTGTACGGCCCCGGCGTCTGACCGCTCGCTGTCCGGCGATTTCGGAACGGGGGCGCAAGCGAGGCGCTAAGACGTTCGGCGATCGGAAGGGCAGGGCTGAGGCGCCGGCCCCTGGACATCGCTGAGCAGAGGAGATCGCGACTTGGGTCAGTTGGTGCAGGGGAAATGGGAGGTCGGCGAAGTCGGCGCCGATGGGAAGGACGGTCGCTTCAAACGCAAGGACAGCCATTTTCGCCGCTGGGTGACCGCCGACGGCGCGTCCGGTCCCACGGGCGAAGGCGGGTTCAGGGCCGAGCCGGGACGTTATCACCTCTATGTCAGCCTGGCCTGTCCCTGGGCGCACCGAACCACGATCATGCGCCGGTTCAAGGGGCTGGAGGAGATGATCGGCCTGTCGACCGTTCACTGGCTGATGCGGGGTCAGGGCTGGACCTTCAAGCCGGGGCCCGGAGTCACCGGCGATCCGATCCACGCCGCCGAGTTCATGCATCAGGTCTATGTGGCGGCGGACCCGGACTATACCGGCAAGGTCACGGTTCCGGTGCTGTGGGACAAGCAACGCGGGACCATCGTTTCCAATGAATCGGCCGACATCATTCGCATGTTGAACTCAGCCTTCGACGGCGTCGGCGCGGAGGCGGGCGACTATTATCCCGAAGATCTGCGCGGCGAGATCGACGCGCTGAACGACCGAATCTATCCTACCCTGAACAACGGCGTCTACCGCGCCGGTTTCGCCGCGAACCAGGACGCCTACGAAGAAGCCGTCGGGCCTCTGTTCGAGACACTGGACTGGTTGGAGGATCGACTGGCCGGATCGACATGGCTGATCGGCGATCGGCTGACGGAGGCCGATATCCGGCTGTTTACGACCCTGATCCGGTTTGACCTGGTCTATCACGGGCACTTCAAATGCAACCTGCGCCGGATCGTCGATTATCCGGCGCTGTGGCGCTACGTCCGCGCCTTTCACGCCCTGGCGGGCGTCGCCGACACGGTGAACGTCGAGCACATCAAGCGCCACTATTACGAGAGCCATCGCCAGATCAATCCGACCGGCGTCGTGCCGGTGGGCCCGGCGATCGACTTTTCAGCCGACTGACGGCCGCGGCTGGCGTCGATCCCGGCCCGAGCTCTATAGAGAGGCCATGTTCCCGCACCGGCTCTCCGTGGCCCCGATGATGGACTGGACCGACCGGCATTGCCGGGCGTTTCACCGCGTCCTGACACGGCGAGCGCTGCTCTATACCGAGATGGTCACGGCGCCGGCGGTGATCCACGGAGACCGCGAGCGACTGCTGGGCTTCGATCCGTGCGAACATCCCGTGGCGCTGCAACTGGGCGGATCCGATCCCGCGCAGCTGGCCGAGGCGGCCCGGATCGGGGCCGCCATGGGCTATGACGAGATCAATCTGAACGTCGGCTGCCCGTCCGACCGGGTGCAGTCGGGTCGTTTTGGCGCCTGCCTGATGCGTGAGCCCGAACTGGTCGCCGACTGCATGGCGGCGATCCGCGAGGCGGTGGACGTGCCGGCCACGGTCAAGTGCCGCATCGGCGTCGACGACCAAGATCCGAACGACAGCCTGTTCGCGACCGTGGACGCAGCCGCGGCCGTCGGGGTGACCACCTTCGTCGTCCACGCCCGCAAGGCCTGGCTGAAGGGGCTGTCGCCCAGGGAAAACCGGGACATCCCCCCGCTGGACTATGCCCTGGTGCGGCGGCTCAAGCGCGAGCGGCCGCATCTTGCCGTAATAATCAACGGCGGCATCGCCTCGCTGGACGAGGCGGAAGCACACCTGGACGATGCCGATGGCGTGCGATTGGATGGCGCGATGCTGGGCCGCGCCGCCTATCACCAACCGGCCATCCTGGGCGAGGTCGATCGCCGGCTTTTCGGCGAGACAGGGCTGGACGTCGATCCGTTCGCAGCGGTCGAGGCCTACAAGCCCTATCTGGCCGCGCGGCTGGACGAAGGCGTGGGTCTGGCCTCGATGACCCGGCACATGCTGGGGCTGATGCACGGTCGGCCGGGCGCGCGGGCGTTTCGCCGCATCCTGACGGTGGAGGCCATCGGACCGGGCGCGGACCTGGAAGTGATCGACCGCGCGGTCGAAACCGTGCGCGAGGCTGAGGCAGCACGCGATCTCCGCGCGGACGCCGCCGCTTGAGCGGGCCGCCGCTGGCCGAGCTGGCGATCCTGATCGCGGCGCTGCTGGCGGCGGGAGTTCTGGCCGGTCTGGTGGCGGGGTTGTTCGGCGTCGGCGGCGGCACGGTGATGGTGCCGGCCCTTTTCTACGCCTTTGAAGTTCTCGGCGTGGGCGGCGAGCACAATCTTCACGTGGCGATCGGCACCTCTCTGGCCGTGATCGTGGTCGTCTCGATCCGCTCGCTAGCGGCTCACAGAAGCCATGGTGCGGTCGATGAGGAGGTTCTCCGGCGGTGGTCGCCCTGGGTGGCTGTTGGCGGGCTGATCGGCGCGATCGTGGCGGGCTTCGCCTCCATGGCGGCCCTGGGGATCATCTATGCGGCCTGTCTGATGCTGGTGGCGGCTCAGATGGGCCTGCTTCCCGAGCGCGTGACCCTGCGGCGCGACCTGCCGACCGGCCGATCCCGGAGCGTGCTGGGCGGCTTGATCGGTCTGTTGTCGGCGATGATGGGGGTAGGCGGCGGCAGTCTCGGCGGGATGCTGATGACCCTTTGCGGCCGGCCGATCCACCAGGCGGTGGCCACGGCGTCGGGTTTCGGACTGGCCATCGGCCTGCCAGCCGCCCTGGGCCTGGTCGCCTTCGGCTGGGAGGCGGGCGGGCGGCCTCCGCTGTCGCTTGGCTTCGTGAACGTGCCGGGGGCGGTTGTCATGGGGGCCGTGACCGTGGCGGTCGCTCCGTACGGTGCGCGTCTGGCCCATGCCCTGTCGCGCCGGGTGCTGCGGCGCAGCTTCGCAATCTTCCTCGCGCTCACCGCCCTGTCGGTCCTGATCAAGGCGACGTGAGCGGCCAATCAACCGGCGAAACCGTCCTCGTCGAGGAAGACCTGCTCTTCCGGTGTGGTTTCGCGGCCTAGCGCGCGATTGCGATGGGGGAAGCGGCCGAAGCGGGCGACGATCTGCTGATGATGCTCGGCCCAGCGGTCGTCCCCGTCGCGATCCAGGGTCTTGAACAGAGCTACGGACCGCGCCTGATCCTGCGTCGCCTCCGAGTGCTGGAAGGGCAGATAGATGAAGCGCCGCAAGGCTTCGTCGATCATCCGGTCAAACCCCCGGTCCACCGCCAGCGTGGCGAAATGCAGCGCCAGCGGGTCGGTGGCGTAGGCATGACCCGTGCCGCGCCAGCTGTTTCTGGGAAACTGATCGAGCAGGATCAGGAGCGCCAGCATTCCGTCCGCGCTCTCGGTCCAGTGATCCAGTTCCCGCCGCGCCGCCATGAAGTGGGCGGTCTCGAACCGGCGGCGGAATTCGGCATCGAAGGCTGCGTCCCTGGCGAACCATCTGTCGCGCCCGGCCTCGCGCCAGAACTCGATCACCGCGAGGGGGGAAGGGGCGTCATTCGGGTCGGTCATGGCGTTTCCTCGAGCCGGATTTGCGCGGCGCAAGCAGATGCGCCGGCTCGTCATCAAGTGGGAAGCGCCCGGGCCGGGTCCACCCCATAAGGGAGACATCGGTGCGGAAGTATCGGGAAAGGAATGGTCGGAGTGGCAGGATTCGAACCTGCGACCCCCGCGTCCCGAACGCGGTGCTCTACCAGACTGAGCCACACTCCGACGTGAGGCGCGGCTTATAGCCATGCGATTTCGGGGCCGCAAGCGCCGTTTCGTCCACCGCCAAGATCGCGCGAAACCGCCTGTTGCAAGCCCTGCGGCCTTGGGCTATTCGACCGCCTCCGCGGGCCAGAAGCCCCCGAGCGCCGGACCTGCTGGGGAATGGTGTAATGGTAACACTGCGGTTTTTGGTACCGTCATTCTAGGTTCGAGTCCTAGTTCCCCAGCCACGGATTTCCCTGGGTTTTTTCACTTCTGACCCTCCGCGAGAGCGGGTTTTGCAGTGGGCCTTCTGGTCTGGCTCTCTGACGCTAGGTGGCGGCTGAGGGAGATTCCTGGCGTGGGCCGCTGCCGATCAGCGCCTTTGGCCGGCACGATCGCCGATCCGATACCCTTCAAAGCCGACCGCGTCTCGCAGCCTGGATCGGCCGCCTTCCGAAATAGACATCGCAGCGGCGGCACGGAGCGGCCCGGCGGCGGCGGTTCGCCGCCGTTGATGATGTCAAACGGTGATCTCGCCAAGGAACCACTTACGACCGCCTGTGGTTCGCACTGGGATCAGAAGGAATGACATCATGGGCAACAGCGAAAGCCGACCCTCGCCCGGCGAGGACCTCGAACGGGGCTCGCATGGCGGAGACGGGGGCCGCGATCAGTCGCGAGAACCCCGCCAGAGTCGCCAAGCGACCTCGGACGGATCGAGCGGCGCCGACCGGTCCGCACAACAACGGATTATCGATCAACCGCCCCAGCCGAACCTGAACCCGGGCGCGGGTCCGCCCGATACGGAGCAGCACAGCAGAGGCTGGCGAGAGGACGATCCGGAGGCAAGCGACGTGATGCCGGCTCGTGAGCACGGCGCGGGCGGCGGCAAGATAGACGGACCTCGACACTGAGAAGGAGACATCATGTCCAAACATCCAGAACCGAACGACCAGCCCGCGGCGGGTCCCGACGATCTCGAGCGCAATCCCGGCATCGGCCAGTCGCCCGGACTGAACCGGCGCGAGGGACTGAGTGAAATCGAGGGAAATAACACCGTCGAGGGTGATGTCGAGAATGACGTCGATCCGACCGGCGCCGTCAATCCCGACCAGCGCGGGCGGGCCAACCCCTAGGGCCGGGCCGCCGCTCGCGACACTTCTGAGAAAGAGCAACCATGGCCAGGGACTACCCGAAACCGCCCTTCGATACGCCACAGCAGCCCGTCCCCGGGTTCGACGAGAAGATGAATCCTCGGCCGGATTATGGTGAGGAGACCTATCGCGGCTCAGGCCGTCTCAAAGACAAGGCGGCTGTCATCACCGGCGCAGACTCCGGCATCGGGCGGGCGGTGGCGCTCGCCTATGCTCGGGAGGGCGCCGACGTGTT
This sequence comes from uncultured Brevundimonas sp., assembly GCA_964542145.1. GTDB lineage: Bacteria > Pseudomonadota > Alphaproteobacteria > Caulobacterales > Caulobacteraceae > Brevundimonas. Next base: position 15,018 of record CAZITK010000010.1, on the reverse strand, counting down.
CGTGGCCTATCTGTGCGAGGACAAGGACGCCCAGGAGACGAAACGCCTCGTCGAAGAGGCCGGCCGCCGCTGCGAGCTTTTCTCCGGCGACATCGCCGAGGCGGCGACCTGTCGGGCTTTGGTCCACAAGGCCGTCGAGGCCTTCGGACGCATCGACATCCTGGTCAACAACGCCGCCCACCAGATGAGCTTCGAAGCGATCGAGGACATCCCGGACGAGGAGTGGGAGCGCACCTTCGCGGTGAATATTTCGGCGATGTTCTACATCACCAAGGCGGCGGTCGCGCACATGAAGCCGGGCGCGTCCATCATCAACACCGCCTCGGTCAACGCCGATACGCCCAGCCCCCAACTGCTGGCCTATGCGACGACCAAGGGGGCGATCCAGAACTTCACGGCAGGCCTAGCCCAGATGCTGGCCGACAGGGGCATCCGGGCCAATGCGGTGGCCCCTGGGCCGGTTTGGACGCCGCTCATTCCCGCGACCATGCCTGCGGAAAAGGTCAAGCATTTCGGGGAGCAGGTCCCGATGAAGCGTCCTGCGCAGCCCTGCGAACTGGCGGCGGCCTATGTCATGCTGGCGGAGGACGACGCGAGCTATATCTCGGGCGCGACCATCGCGGTCACGGGCGGCAAACCGATCCTCTAGCGCAGGCTCACCCCGACTTCTTGCGACGCGTTTCCCAGCCCTTCCTGGCCGCGGCGGAGCGGTCGGCCTTCGAGCGGTTGGACGAGGCTTCTCCGCCTTTCCGGCCTCCCTTCCTGGACGCGGGATGTCCAGTGGACTTGCCGCGGCCCGAGCCGCCGGGCTTCTTGCCGCCCCCGTCATCCTTGTTGACCGTGGCCCAGGCGCGCCGTTCGGCTTCCTTCTCGGAAACGCCGCGCTTTTCATAGCCTTCGGCTATGTGGTCCGCCTTGCGTTCCTGCTTGTCGGTGTATTTCGATTTGTCGCCGCGGGGCATGTTTGGGTCCCTCCTGCCGAAGGAACAGCCGCGCTTGGCGCCGGTTCCCGCAATGCCGGAATCGCCCAGGAGCCTGGCAAGGGCTGCCGACGGCGCACCGGCGCGCGAGCGGCTGAGTTGACGGCCGACGGGCTCGCAGCCTACGGGCGGGCCGTGCGCATTCTGTTCACCACCTTTGAAGGCGGCGGCCATGTGAGCCCCATGCTCGTCGTGGCGCGCGCCTTGAAGGCGCGGGGTGCCACCGTGCTGGTGATGTCCGACGAGGCCAACCGCGCCGAGGCGGAGCGATCCGGTCTGGCCTTTCGCGCCTGGGCGACGGCGCCCAATCGTCAGGAGGCCGGCAGGGCCGACGATCCCCTGACCGACTGGCGTCGCCGATGGCCGCCGGCCCTGGTGCGTTCCCTATGCGAGGCGGTGATCACCGGGCCCTCGAACGCCTACGCCAGGGATGCGCTGGAGGCGATGGACAGCTTCCGGCCCGACCTGGTGGTCAGCAACGAGCTGCTGTTCGGGGTGATCGCGGCCGGCGAGGCGCAGCGCGTTCCGGTGGCGCTGCTGTCAGCCAACGTCTGGTGCTTCCCCGATCGGCCGGATGTCCCGCCTTTCGGTCCGGGGTGGGGACCGGCGCGAAACGCTCTGGAAGCCCATCGCGAACGGGCCGGGCGGGCCATGATCGCCCGCTGGTATGATATGGGCCTTTCGGACCTGAACCAGACGCGGCGCCGCCTCGGCCTGCCGGGGGCCGTCCATGTGCTTGATCAGCTCGGAGCCGTGAGTCTGCGGGTGCTGGGAACCAGCGCGGCCTTTGATTTCGGCCAGGGGGGGCAGGGCTATGTCCATGCCGGTCCCCTGCTGGACATCCACCCGGCGGACCGGCCGCATCCGCTGATCGATCCCGGCCGCTCGAACGTGCTGATCTCCTTCAGCACGACATTTCAGGACCAGGGCTCCCTAATGCGCCGGTGCGCAAAGGCCCTGTCCGGATGCGGCCGCAACGTCATCGTCACAACAGGGCCTGCGGTATCGCCGGATGTGTTCGGCGACCTGGCTGATACGCGGGTGGCGGCCCATGCGCCGCACGACGCCATCGTGCCATTCTGCGACCTGGTCATCTGTCACGGAGGCCATGGAACCCTGATGCGTCCCCTCATGCTGGGGCGGCCCGTCCTGTGCCTGCCCATGGGGCGAGATCACGCCGACAACGGCGTACGGCTGAGTCGTCGAGGTGCGGGCAGGGTGTTGTCGCGGCGTGCGACCCGGGGGGCCATCAGGCGAGCGGCCGAGGATCTTATCGAGACGCCTTCCTGGCGCGAGAACGCCGAGGCCTTGGGCGCGCGCATCCGTCGGACGGCGTCTGAAGAGCGCAAGGCGGCGCTGGACGCCCTTGAGACCGTGGCTAACGCAGGACGATGACCTGGCGGATCCTGCCCTGGCCGACTCCGAAGGCAGCTGCGGACCACGACGGGGGGCCGAACCTGCCGCGCGCGTTCTGCGAGAACCCGTAAGGCTCCGTGGGCAGGCCGATGGGCAGGGTGTCGAGCCGTCCGTTGCCGTTCCGATCGAGAAACGCCATGATTCCGTAGCGGCCCGGCGGCAGGTCGCCGAGGGTGACGGCCTCACCGGGCGCCACGCGGAGGGTCCGGACGGGGTTGGAGCGATCGGCCCAGGCCGCCTGGCTGTCGAAGACGGCGACCACCACGTCTCCGGATCGCCCTCGGGCGTCGAAGACGAGCTCCACCTGACCCGGGGGCGGAGAAGCGGCGGCCAGCGCCAGCGCCACGAAGGGCGCGGCGAGGGCGACGAGCAGGCATGAGGCGCGGCGGATCACGAGAGGCTGTTTAGCCCATGACGGGGGTGCGCGCCAAACCCTTCCTTTGGGCGCGTTCGCAACGTGGCGGTCGCGGCGGTGCTGGAGTACATTGTCGCCATGACATGGCTGATCTTTCTGACGATCGCGGCCGCGGCCTTTGTGGGCATGGAGGTCTTCGCCTGGGTGATGCACCGCTATGTGATGCATGGGCCCTTGTGGGTATGGCACCGCAGCCACCACGAGCCGCGCCATGGACCCTTGGAGCGCAACGACCTGTTCGCCGTGGTCTTCGCCCTGCCGGCCATAGTGCTGATCGCCATCGGAACCAGTGTCTGGTTCTGGGCCCTGCCGATCGGCGTGGGGGTGACCGCCTACGGCGCGGTCTATTTCTATTTCCACGACGGACTGGTCCACCGGCGATTTCCCACCGGAATCTCCGGCCGATCAACCTTCTGGCGGCGGCGCATTCAGGCGCACCGGTTGCATCACGCCGTGCGGACGCGGGAGGACTGCGTGTCGTTCGGCTTCCTGTGGGTGAAGCCGGCGCGGGCCTTGAAGGCCGAACTGGCTCAAAAGCCGAGGTCTTCCAGCAGCGGAGCCTCGGACAGGGCCTGAAGATCGGCCGAGCCGGTGCAGAAACAGGCGAGGCGCAGCTGGGCGGCCGAAGTTTCGAAATGTGAAACCACCGCTTCGGTCGAGACCAGGGCGGCGTCGAGCACACCGGCGGCCTGGCCGGCCAGCCGCGCCCCCAAACGGATCACCCGCGCAGCGTCCAGTCCATGGCGCACGCCGCCCGAGCCGATCAGCTCAACTTCCGGCGCCCCGCTTCGGACCTCGATCAGGCTGCGCGCCGTGGGTACGCCCCAGTCGCCGAAGGGTGCGGCCACGGCCTCGGCGCGTCCCCCGACAGCGCGGGCGCCTTCGATGAGCGCCCAGTTGGTGCCGCCCGCGCCGGCGACATCGATCGCCGCAACGCCAAGGTCCGCGAGACGGCGCGCCGTGCGCGCCGACAGCCCGGCGCCCGTCTCCTTGACCACCAGCCGGCCCGGCATGGCCCTGGCGATGGCCTCGATGGCCTTGCCGACGCCGACCCAGTCGCGGTCGCCTTCGGGCTGGACGGCCTCCTGCAAGGGGTTGAGATGCAGGATCAGGGCGTCCGCGCCGATCATCTCCACGGCGCGGCGGGCCTGGTCGAGGCCATAGCCCTTGACGAACTGGACGGCGCCGAGGTTGGCCAGGAGCAGAGCGTCGGGCGCTCGCCGGCGCAGGACGGCGTCCAGGCCCCCGCTCTCGCCCGCCTCCAGCGCCACCCGTTGGGACCCCACCGCCAGCGCCAGGCCCAGATGCTGGGCGGCCTCCGCCAGCCGGGTGTTGATAGTCTCGGCCCGGGCGGGGCCGCCCGTCATGGAGCTGATCAGGAACGGCAGGGCGAGACGACGACCGAGGAAGCGGGTCGAAAGGTCGATGGCGTCATGGTCCAGCTCGGGCAGGGCTTCATGCACGAAGCGCACCGCGTCCAGCCCGGTCGCGGCCCCGCTACGCCCGCGTCCGGCCAGGACGTGATCCAGGTGCTCGTCCTTGCGGCGGGCGAGCGTGGCGTCGGATGAGGACATCAAGGGCTCCGGCGCTTGCATCCCAGGCGGTCATGGGGCCTGATGGGACCATACTGGATTGGCTGAGCCCTGCAACGCGGCGGCGGCGTGAAACCTGGAGATCCCAATGGCGAGCGCCGCGCTGGAGGCTCCACGCCCGGAACCAGACCCGCCTCTTGACGAACACGCCTTGCGCGGCCTGATCGAGACGCGCCTTGAGGCGCTGTTGCCCGCCCAGGGGGGGCTGCTGTCCGTCGCGGCGCGTGACGCCGTTCTGGGGCCAGGCAAGCGCGTCAGGCCGATCATGGCGATGCTGGCGGCGGCGGAGGCGGGAGGCCGGCCGGAGCAGGCGCTGGACTTCGGGTGCGCCGTTGAGATGGTCCACGCCGCCTCGCTGGTGCTGGACGACCTGCCCTGCATGGACGACGCGAGCCAGAGACGGGGACGGCCGACCCTGCATCGCCGCCATGGCGAGGACGCCTCGGTCCTGGCCGCCATAGCCCTGCTCAATCAGGCCTCGGCGGTGCTGGTGAGGACGGAGGCTCCGGAAGAACGACGTCTGGCGGCCCTGCGCCTGTTGACCGAGGCCATAGGGTTCGAGGGCCTCTGTGCCGGTCAGATGGCGGACCTGCGAGAGCCGGCCGAGGCTCGCCATTCCGGCAGCCTGCGCCGTATCAACGACCTGAAGACCGGCGCCCTCTTCGTGGCGGCCGTGCATGGCGGCGGGATGATGGGCGGGGGCGATGCCGACCGGCTGGCGCGACTGGTCGCCTTCGGCCGATCGGCGGGGTTCGCCTTCCAGCTCCTGGACGATCTTCTGGACGTGGTCGGAGACGCCGGCAGCCTAGGCAAGGATGTGCGTCAGGACGCGGGCCGGCGCACCTTCGTGGACGTCTGGGGCCGGGACCGGGTGCGCGCGGCCATCGGCTGGGCACTGGCCGAGGGGTCCGACGCCCTGGGAGCCCAGGGCGCACTGACGAGCTATGTGCGCAGCCTGTTCGACAGGGCCGGCGTGGACCTCTGATCGCCGCCCGCCGGGTCAGATGCGCGTCCACAGGTCCGGGCGGGGCGGCGGGTCGCGCCAGCTGTCCAGTGTTTTGCACCACAGGGCGATGAGGCCGCCCCGGCCCAGCAGGATGGCCTTGTCCGTGCGGTCGACGGCGGCTCGGCCGTCCCACGCCGCGTCCCCGGCGCGGGACACCTGACGGCCAATGGCCCGGTACACGCCGCGGGCGGTGGCGATGGCCCAGGCGGAGCGGGGCGGCAGGTCGCGCAGGCCCCAGCGGGCGGAGGCGTAAAAGGGTTCGGCCTCGGTCACCAGACGGCGCGCCAGTTCGGCCACCGCCGCCCGGTGGCGGCTGTCCGCCACCTGATCGAGCGGCACGCCGGCTTCCCTGAGCCAACGGGCGGGCAGATAGACGCGTCCGCCCGTCGCGTCCTCGATCACATCGCGCGCGATATTGGTGAGCTGGAAGGCCAGCCCCAGGTCCTGGGCCCGGCGCAGCGTGGGCGCGTCCCTCACGCCCATGATCCGGGCCATCATCACCCCAACCACGCCGGCCACATGATAGGCGTACTCAAGCGTGTCCTCGAGGGTGTCGTAGCGGCGGCCGACCACGTCCATTTCGAACCCGCGCAGCAGGTCCAGCGGCTCCTGCGCGGGGATGTCGTGACGAATGGCCACCCGCTGGAAGGCCTCGAACACGGGTTTCGACTGTGGCTGCCCGGCCAGGGCCGAGGCCGTGCGCGCTCTCAACTCGTCCAGTTTGGCGCCCGCCAGCGCCGGATCGATTCCCACCGCCCCGTGGCCGAGAACCTGGCCGTCGATCTCGTCATCGCAATGGCGGCACCAGGCGTAGAGCATCCAGGCGTCGTCGCGGATTGCGCGCGGAAACAGGCGCGACGCCGCCGCGAAGCTCTTTGAGCCCTTGGTGATGGCCTCGCGGCTGTGAGCTATGACCGCGTCCGAGTTCATGCGACAGCCACGCGGCGCGCGTCCGCGATCATAAGGCCGGCGGTAGCCTTGGCCGAGCCGACCACACCCGGCACCCCCGCTCCGGGATGCGAGCCCGCCCCGGCGAAATAGAGGTTGGGGATGACGTCGTCGCGATTGTGCACCCGGAAATAGGCGCTCTGGGTCAGGATCGGCTCCAGCGAGAATGCGGAGCCGTGGTGGGCGTTCAGCTGATCGCGGAAGTCCAGCGGTGTGAAGATGCGGCAGGTCTTCAGATCGGCGGTCAGCCCTGGAATGTGGCGCGCTTCCAGATAGGCCAGGATGCGGTCGCGATAGCGGGGGCCTTCAACCGTCCAGTCGATGTCCGCCGCTCCCAGATGGGGCACGGGGGCGAGTACATAAAAGGCGTCACAGTCCGGCGGCGCGAGGTCCGGATCGGTCCGGGTGGGTGCGTGCAGATACAGCGAGAAGTCGTCGGGAAGATCCGGTCCCTTGAAGATGTCGGCGATGAGGTCCCGATACCGGGGGCCGAACAGCACGGTGTGGTGTCGGATGTGCTCGTGGCGGCGCCCGAGGCCGAAATAAATCACGAACAGGGACATGGAGTGGCGCCTGGCCGCCAGCCGATCGCCCTCGCGACGGCCGCGCGGCTCCTGACCCAGCAGGCGCCGATAGGTGTGCACCACGTCGGCGTTGGAGGCGACCTGGTCGAAGGCGAGCGCCTGGCCGCCGACCTCCACCCCCACGGCCCGGCCCTGATCGACCCGGATCCGATCGACGGGGCTGTTCAGCCGCAGCTCGCCCCCGAGGTCGCGCAGCAGCTGCGCCATCGCCCGGACCAGGGCGCCTGTGCCGCCCTTGGGAAACCACACGCCCCAGCGGCGCTCCAACGCATGGATCAGGGCGTAGATGGAGGAGGTGGCGAAGGGGTTGCCGCCCACCAGCAGGGAATGAAAGCTGAAGGCCTGTCTGAGGTGCTCATCCTGAATGTAGTCGGCTACCTTCGCGTGGACCGAGCGCCAGGCCTGAAGCCGCATCAGCTCGGGCGCGGCCTTGATCATGCTGGCGAAGTCCAGGAACGGCGCGGCGCCCAACTTGACGTAGCCTTCGCTCAGCAGATCCTCCGAATAGGCCAGGAAGCGCCGATAACCCTCAATATCGGCCGGGTTGCGGGCGGCGATCTGGCGATCCAGTTCGGCCTGGTCGTTGACGTAGTCGAAGACGTCGCCGTCCTCCCAGCACAGGCGGTAGAAGGGGCTGACCGGCAGCAGGGTCACATAGTCCGACAGGGCCCGGCCGCTGAGCGCGAACAGGTCTTCCAGCGCCGACGGATCGGTGATGACCGTGGGCCCGGCGTCGAAGGTGAAGCCTTCGTCTTCATAGACATAGGCGCGGCCGCCGGGCTTGTCGCGCCCTTCGAAGACGGTGGTCTGGATGCCGGCGGACTGCAGGCGGATGGCCAGGGCCAGCCCGCCGAAGCCGGAGCCGATGACGGCGGCGGTGGTCATGGTCTTCCTCGTTCGGTCAGGCAGGGGAGCGCGCGCGCGATGGGCACCGGCGGCTTGCCGGACAGGATGCGCGCCTTGTCGGCCAGGGTTGACCGAGCCGCATAAAAGCGTTCGATCAGCGGCTGAGGCAGGCGATAGAAGCGTTCCAGCACCCGGTACCGCTCCTGGGGCGCGGCGGCCCTGAACAGCATGCGGTCCAGCAGCCGGTAGAAGGCCCGGCCGCGCCAGACGGCCAGTGCGTGGTCGCGCAGAAGGCGCGGCAGGCCGTCGGCGTCCGATAGCCTCAGGGTGTCCGCCAAAAAATCGGCCAGGCGTGCGGCGTCTGGCAGAGAATAGCCGGTGGTGGGATGGAACAGGCCCGCGCGCAGGCCAACCTGCGCCGCCGGGCCCAGTCGCTGCAGATGGGCGGCCAGGTCTCCGTCCAGGGCGACAGGCAGGACGCCGTCCTCTTCCTGAAGGATGGCCTCGATCGACCAGCCGCAGTCGCGGGCGTAGTCCAGCGCGCCCTGACGGAGCGCCTCGCGATCGGGGTCGGGCGTATCGGCGTATCGGGTGTCCTCGATCAGCAGGCGCCGCTCGTCCAAAGGCAGCACGTAGAGGAAGCGATAGCCGCCTCTCTGGTCCACAGTCGCATCCATCACGATCGGCTCGGCCAGGCCGTGAACGCGGTCGAGCCGCACCTCCAGTCCCACGAACTTCTGATAGCCGAGCGCCAGGTCCGGGCTCGGGACCGGGCCACGGCCGTCGATCACGGCGGCGGCGGGGAAGCGCCGCCCGTCGGCGAGGCGCACCTCGGCCGGCTCCACCCGGGCGGCCGGGGCGTCGAGCGTGATCCGCAAGCCACGGATGGCGCGAAGGACGACGTCCAGCCGCTCGGAGCTGATGCTGTTGTAGGGCGTGTCGAGGCGTCGCGAATGGGCCGGGAAGCGCACGCCGTACCCCGGCCAGCGGTGGACCACGAGTGGGGCGACCCACGCTCGCTGCACCGGTGTCAGGTCGGTGTCAAAGAACGACCAGGTGTGTCGGCCGCCCAGGGCCGGGCCCGCCTCGATCAGGCGGATGGCGAGCTCCGGCCGGGCCGCAGAGAGTCGCAGCGCGATCAGTCCGTTGGCCAGGCCGCCCCCCACGAGGATCAGGTCGTCGGGACGATCATCGTCGGAAGTGGAGGCCATGCGCGACGGTGGCATGCGGGGTTCCGGCCGACAAGGCGTCGAGGGTTCGAAGCTGGTGGGGGTCAAGCGTAGCATCTAGGGGGCGCCTGGTCCCGGACGCGGGGACCCCGCGACCTTCTCTCCAACTCCGCCAAGACGTTCGCCAGATTCATCCCACGCGCATGGAGGAGGACGAGCAGGTGGTAGACAAGGTCCGCGGCCTCCGAGGCCAGCTCCTCGTCGCTTCCCGCGACGCCGGCAAGCGCCGTCTCGACGCCCTCTTCGCCGACCTTCTGCGCCACCCGCCGCGGCCCCTCGGCCAGAAGCCGAGCCGTCCAGCTGTCATTCGGATCGGCTGAAGCGCGCGCTGCGATGACGGTCTCCAGCCGGGCGAGCCGCCCAAGGCCGGGGGCGTCTTCGTCGCCGAAGCAACTCGCGCGATTGAGATGGCAGGCGGGGCCGCGCGGACGGACCTTCAGGATCAGGGCGTCGGCATCACAGTCGGCAATGATGGCGATCACGTCGAGGCGGTTGCCCGAGGTCTCGCCTTTCCGCCAACGGCCGCCACGCGAGCGCGAATAGAAGGTGGCTTCGCCGCTCCCGATTGTCTCGTCGAGCGCGCCCCGATCCATATAGGCCAGGGTCAGCACCTGAAGAGTGGCGTGATCCTGGACAACGACGGGGATCAGGCCGCCGGCCTTGGCGAAGTCGAGGGTGTCCGGATCGAGGGTCATGGTCGCACCTCCACGCCGTCTCGGGCGAGTTGGGTCTTCAGGGTGCGGATGTCCACCGCGCCCGTATGAAACACGCTGGCGGCCAAGGCGCCGGAGACGCCGGCGTCGAGGAAAACATCGCGGAAGTGATCGGCGGCGCCGGCGCCCCCCGACGCTACAAGCGGAATGGTCAGGCGCGCACGCGCGGCCTTCAGCTGTTCGATGTCATAACCTTGGCGGACCCCGTCCTGGTCCATGCAGTTGAGCACGATCTCACCTGCCCCGAGGCCCTGCGCCTCGACGATCCAGTCCAGGGTGCGACGGCCGGAGAGGCGGCTGGCGTCGGGATCGCCCGTGTACTGATGGACCACCCAGTTCTCGCCCTCGCGGCGGGAATCGACCCCGACCACCACGCACTGGCGGCCGAAGCGGTCGGCCATCTCGCCGATGAGGTCTGGCCGCTCCAGGGCGGGGGAGTTGATCGACACCTTGTCGGCGCCGCTGTCCAGACAGCGACCGGCCTGGTCCGGGCTGCGGATGCCTCCGGCCACCGAGAAGGGAATGTCGAGAGCGCGCGCGATATTGCGGACCCAGGCGTAGTCAAGCGTGCGACCCTCCGGGCTGGCGGTGATGTCGTAGAAGACCAGTTCGTCAGCGCCCTGATCGCGGTAGCGCCGGGCCAGTTCGACGGCGTCGCCCATGTCGCGGTGGTCCTGAAAGCGCACGCCCTTGACCACGCGGCCGTCCCGGACGTCGAGGCAGGGGATGATCCGGCGCGCGGTCATGCGGCGAGGGCCTGGTCGAGGGTGAATTCGTCTTCGTAAAGGGCCCGGCCGATCACGGCGCCGGCGCAGCCGATCCGGCGACCTCTGGCGATGTCCTGAAGTTCCGAGACACCGCCCGACATCTGGACATGGAGATCGGGGCGGCGGCGGATTACTTCGGCCAGGAGGTCGCAGTTCGGGCCGGTCAGGGCCCCGTCGCGGCTGACGTCGGTGACCAGCACGTGGCGCGCCAGGCCCGGCGGATAGTGGTCCAGCGCGGTCCACAGATCGACCTCGGCCGCCTCGGTCCAGCCCTTGAGGGCGGGAACATAACGGTCGCCATCGGGGCGCACGTCGATGGCCAGGGTCATAGCTTCGGCGCCGAACCGTTCCAGCCAGCGGGTCGCGATTTCCGGCTGGCTGACCGCCAGGGACCCGACGACCACGCGGGAGACCCCATTGTCCAGCAAGGCCTGGACATTGTCTTCGGACCGGACACCGCCGCCGGCCTGGATGCGGATGGGGACCGAGGACGCCAGCTCGCCGATCAGGGCGTGCTGGACAGCGTGTCCCGCCTCGGCGCCGTCCAGATCGACGATGTGAGCCCACTCCGCGCCTGAAGCGGCGAAGGCGGCCAGACGGGCCGCCGGGTGGTCGTCATAGCGTGTCACCTGATCGAACCGGCCGTGCAGCAGCCGCACGCAAGCGCCATGACGCAGATCGAGGGCGGGATAAAGAATCATGCCGGCAGCTCCAGAAAGTTGTTCAGCACCCGCGCCCCGGTCTCGGCCGAGCGTTCCGGGTGGAACTGACAGCCCCAGCGGTTGTCGCGACGCACGACCGCCGGAATCGGCCCGCCGTAGTTGGCGCGAGCCAGGGTCGCCGGGCCCGCAGGGCAGACGAAGCCGTGGACGAAATAGGCGTAGGCGCCGTCCTCCACGCCCTCCAGCAGAGGGTCGTCGCGTTCGATAGTGAGGCGGCTCCAGCCCATGTGCGGCGCCGGTCGATCCGGGGCGGGCTCGATGCGCGTGACGCGACCGGGGATGAGGCCGAGCAGGAGGGCGTCGCCCTCGTCGGAACTGTCGAACAGCAATTGCTGACCCAGGCAAACGCCGAGCAGGGGGCGGGGGAAGGCGCGGATAGCCGGGCTCAGGCCCAGCGTTTCCAGCCGCGCCATGGCGTAGCCGGCGGCGCCGACCCCCGGCAGGATCAGCCGCTCGGCCTCAGAGATCTCGTCCGGCCTGGAGACCAGGCGCGGCCGCGCGCCCAGCCGCTCGAGCGCGAACTGGACCGAGGCGAGGTTGCCGGCGCCGTAGGCAAGGATGGCGACGGTCACAGCACCCCCTTGGTCGAGGGCACCGTCTCGCCCTCGACGCGAATGGCCTGGCGCAGGGCGCGGCCCAAAGCCTTGTAGGCGGCCTCGGTCTTGTGGTGGTCGTCGTCGCCGGTGACCGACACGTGGACGGCGGCTCCCAGGTGCTCGGCCAGGGAACGAAACACATGAGCGGTCAGGTCGGTGCGATAGTCGCCGAGCATGGGCGTGTCGAACGCGCCCTCGAACACCGAATAGGGCCGACCGGACAGGTCAAGGGTGACGCTGGCGCGGGCTTCGTCCATGGGCAGGACGAAGCCGTAGCGGGCGATGCCGCGCCGCTCGCCCAGCGCCTGTTTCAGGGCCTGGCCCAGGGCGATGGCCGAGTCCTCGATGGTGTGGTGCGGATCGGTGTGCAGGTCGCCCTCGCAGGCCAGCCTGAGCGAGAAGCCGCCGTGAGCTGCGACCTGCTCCAGCATGTGATCGAAGAAGCCGACCCCGGTGGCGATGGCGACCGGGCCGGGAGCGTCCAGATCGACGGCGCAGACGATGCGTGTCTCCTTGGTGTCGCGCACGACCTGGCCGGTGCGGTCCGGACGCGCGGGTCTGGCCAGACCAAAGGCCACCAACAGGCGATCGTTTACCGCGGGCGAGGCCGACACCGGCAGTCGCAGCCGGTCTCCGGCGCCGTCGGAGCTCACGCCGAAGCGCGCCAAAGCCTGGGTCACGCCCTCTGGGTCGGCGGGCCGGGCCGTGATCGCCGGGCCGACGCCCGGTTCGATCGGCATCAGCCGTCGGAGGACCTGAACCAGCCGTTCGCGCTCACGCCGGACGGCCGCGAGCCGTTCGCGCGTCTCGATCAGGCGTGATGGATCGAGCGCCTGGAGCGCCAGCCGTACGGAGGGTTCGGGCAGGGCGTAGGGCTCCAGGACCTCGGCCAGCCGGGCAAGCGTCCGGGGCTGGGCGATGAGGGCGCCGACCCGCGCGCCGGCCAGGCCGTACGCAAGGGAAAGGCTGCGCAGCACAACCAGATTGGCGTGGTCGGCGACGAGCGGCGCGGCGGAAGACCCGTCCGCGAACTCGATCAGGCCCTCATCGACGACCAGCAGGGCCGGATCGACGCGTTCGGCCATCTCGGCGACGGCTTCTGCGGAGGCCAGTTCACGCAGGATGACAGCGCCTCGAGCCGCGGCCTGCAGCGGCTGGCGGTAGATCAGGCGTAGTTGGCTGAACGGCTCGGCATCGGGGGTATCGACACTCAGGCCGTCACGGGCGAGGAGGCGGAAGACCAGCTCCAGACCGTGGGTGAGGCCGCGCACCGGCAGGATGCGGTCGACCGGCTGGGCATAGAGCGCGGCGAGGCGCTCTGCCAGGGCGGTGGGCGATCCGGGATAGCGGTCCAGCCCGTCGCCGCCTGAGACCAAGGGCGCGAAGGGGGCGGGCAGGTTGGTCAAGGTCATGTCTTTTCCTCCCCCGTTTCGCTTCGCTCCACGGTGGAGGACAAGGTCGTTCGGGTCATGACGCGACCCTCAAATCGGCCGCCCGCGCATGGGCCTCCAGCCCCTCCAGCCGGGCCAGCCGGGCGGCGATGGGGGCGAGGGCCTGGGCCCCCTTTTCCGTGACCTGCTGCACCGACATGGAGGTCATGAAGCTGGCGGTGGTCAGCCCACCCAGGGTGCGGGCGGCGCCGTCCGTGGGCAGGACGTGGCTGGGGCCGGCGGCGTAGTCGCCCAGGGTCTCGGCGGCCCAGCGCCCGACGAAGACGGCGCCGGCGGCGGTCAGGTCGGGGACCATGGCCGCGGCGTCCTCGACCTGCAGAGACAGGTGCTCAGGCCCGTAGAGATTGGCGACCTCGACGGCGGCGGCGCGGTCGGGGACGAGGATGGCGCGGGCCTCGGCCAGGGAGGCGCGGGCGATGGCGGCGCGGGGCAGGGTGGCCAGCTGCCGCTCGACCGCCGCCGTGGTTTCGGCGATGACGGCGCGGCTGGACGAGACCAGGATGACCTGGGCGTCCGCGTCGTGCTCGGCCTGGCTGAGCAGGTCGGCGGCGACGAGGTCGACGTCGCCGCCGCGGTCGGCGATGACCATCAGCTCGGATGGTCCGGCGGGCAGGTCGACGGCGGGGCCGCCGGTCAGCGCCAGCGCCTGCTTCTTGGCTTCAGCCACATAGGCGTTGCCTGGGCCGAACAGCTTGTCGCAAGCGGGGATCTCGCCGTCATCCAGCTCCGCGCCGAACGTCAGGGCGGCGATGGCCTGAGCCCCGCCGACCAGCCATAGGGCGTCGAGGCCGGCCTCGTGGGCGGCGACGATCATCGCCGGATGGACGCCGCCGTCCCGGGTTGGAGGCGTCGCCACGACGCGCTGTCCCACGCCAGCGACCTGGGCCGGGATGGCCTGCATCAGGAGCGACGAAAACAGGGGCGCCGTGCCGCCGGGCACGTAGATCCCGGCCGAACGGATCGGCCGCCAGACCTGACGCGAACGGACGCCGGGCGTCGTCTCGATCCAGTCGCTGTCTTCGGGTCGGGTGGCCTGGTGGAAGATGCGGACGTTCTCGGCGGCGATCCTCAGGGCGCGGGTGTCGGCGGGCGGCAAGGCGGCGCGGGCCTTGGCCACGGCCTGTTCGGTGATGGCGATGCGGCGCGGGCGCGCGCCGTCGATACGCTCCGCCCAGTCGGAGACGGCCGCCCCGCCGCGCTGTTCGACATCGGCGAGGACCGTCCCGACGACTTCGGCCACCCGCCGGTCGGAACGGCGGACGGGGCGGGCCAGGGCGTCGAGACGGGCCCGGCGATCCAGCGATGACCAGTTCAACTGACGCATCACATCATCTTCTCGATCGGCAGGACCAGGATGGCCGAGGCGCCAACGGCCTTGAGCTTCTCCAGCGTTTCCCAGAACACCGCCTCCTGGCAGACGGCGTGGACCGCGACGGCGTCGTCGCGGCCCGACAAGGGCATGACGGTGGGTGAGCCCGCGCCCGGCAGGATGGCGGTGATCTGGTCCAGCGCCGAGCGGGGGGCGTTGAGCATGACGTATTTCGCTCCCTGGGAGGCGACCACGCCCGCCATCCGCTCGATGATGCTGTCGAGCAGGTCCGCCAGTTCCGGGTCCGGCGCGACGGGAGAGCGGATCAGCACGGCCTGGCTGTCCAGCACCGTCTCGCGCGGCTGAAGGCCGTTCGCCTCCAGCGTCGCGCCGGTCGAGACGAGATCACAGATGGCGTGGGCCAGCTTCAGCCGCGGGGCCACC
>CAZITK010000009.1:0-21914 GCA_964542145.1 uncultured Brevundimonas sp. | reverse complement strand
TGAAGTTGCCAAGGCCGAGGTCGAAGCGTTCGCAGACGCTCTCGGCCGTCTCGCCGGCCTCATAGGAGGCGCGGGCGGCGGTCCAGGTCTCCTCGGAGCGGGCGCGATACATGCGACCGGCCTAGCGCGCGCCTGCGTCAGGGGCGGACGTGCGTTGCTGGATCGAGCCGAATGTCTTACATGTAAGGAGGCAAGGATGTGCCATGACGATCCACTTCGCGAAGATCACTTCGAAATCACAGACCACGGTGCCGGCGGCGGTGCGCGCGGCGTTGAGGGCCAAGCCGGGCGACACCCTGGTCTATCGGGTCGGGCCGGAGGGTGTGACGGTCAGTCGGGCCGAGCCGCTGGACCGCGACTATCTGAGGTCGATCGAAAGCGGCCTCGGGGAGTGGAACACGGCCGAGGACGCAGCGGCCTTCGATGATTTGTGACGCCGGCGATGTGGTCGTCATGCCTTTTCCCTTCAGTGAGATGGCGCTGGCCAAACCTCGGCCGGCGGTGGTGATCTCACCCAAGGGCGTAAACGGAGCGGAGACGACCACGCTCCTGGCCATGATCACCACGGCGTCCGGCGGCGGTCGACCGGGCGACGTGCCGCTGATCGACCTGAGGGATGCCGGCCTGACGTCGGCGTGCGTGATGCGGCTGAAGCTATTCACCCTCGACAACCGCCTGATCGCTCGACGGATCGGCGCCTTGTCCGCGCGGGATCGTGGGGCGGCGAAGGCGGCGGTATCGGGCCTGATCGCGCTCTAGATCGAGAAGCTGACGCCGCAGCCGCAGCTGGAGGCGGCGTTGGGGTTGCGGACGACGAACTGGGCGCCGGCGAGCTCATCAACGAAGGCGATCTCGGAGCCCGTGAGGAAGGGCAGGGAGACGGGATCGACCAGGGCGGTCTGGCCGTCGCGCTGGATGCGCAGATCGTCGGTCTCGGCGGTCTCGACCAGTTCGAGGCGGTACTGGAAACCCGAGCAGCCGCCGCCGTCGACGGCGACGCGCAGCATCAAGGTCTTGCCCTCGGCTGTGGCGATCTGGGCGATACGGGCGGCGGCGCTTTCGGCCAGGATGACGCCCGGCGCGGTGCGCGGGGAAATGGTCAGTTCGGGGCTCGGTTGGACGCCGGTCATGCCCGGTTATATGAGGCGGCGACGGGCGTTCGCAAAGCCCAGGGAGCGAGACGGCTTTTTCGGATGCCCATTATTGCCAGCGGGAGCGCTCATGATATTGACACGGCGTCACCCCCGGGCTCGTCCCGGGGGGGCCATAAACACGGACCTCTCCGCTGGAGCGAAGATGACAGGCGCTTGCGGGTATGGACCCCCGGGACGAGCCCGGGGGTGACGGTTCTCTGTAGGGGCGCTTTCGCATGATCCCCGCTCCCTACGCCGAGAACGCCGAAGCGTCGCGGGGGCGGCTGGTTCCAGAGCCCGCCAGTCGGACGCGGAACGCCTTTGCCAGGGACCGAGATCGGATCATCCATTCCACGGCCTTTCGGCGGCTGAAGGAGAAGACCCAGGTCTTCGTGGCGCATGAGGGGGATCATTACCGGACGCGCCTGACCCACTCGCTGGAGGTCGCCCAGATCGCGCGGTCGCTGGCCCATGCGCTGAGGCTGGACACCGATCTGGCCGAGACGGTGGCCCTGGCGCATGACCTGGGACATCCGCCGTTCGGCCATGCGGGGGAGGACGAGCTGCAAGCCTGCATGAGCGGGTTTGGAGGCTTTGACCATAACGTCCAGACCTTTCGCGTGGTGACGAAACTGGAGGAACGCTATCCGGGCTTTGAGGGGCTGAATCTCAGCTGGGAGACGGTGGAGGGGGTCGTCAAGCACAACGGGCCGGTGGGGCATCGCCTTTCCGAACCGGCTTGGCAGGCCATCGCCGACTACACCGCCGGCTGGGACCTGGGGCTGGACGGCTTCGCCTCGCTGGAGGCCCAGGCGGCGGCCATCGCGGACGACATCGCCTATAACAACCACGACGTCGATGACGGAGTCCAGGCGGGGCTGTTCACCCTGGGCGATCTGGCCGACGTGCCGATCATCGGGCCGGTGCTGCATCAGGTTCGGCGCGACTGGCCCGAGCTGGACCCGCGCATGATGCGGCTGGAGGCCGTCAGGCGCATGATCGGGGTTATGGTGGACGACGTGCTGATGGAGACCGAGGGGCGGCTGAGGGCGGATGACGTAGGCTCCACCGACGACGTGCGGGCGGCGGGCCGGCCGCTGGTGCAGTTTTCGGAGCGGATGCTGGGCGAACTGGGGGTGCTGCGGGCGTTCCTGTTCGAGCGGATGTATCGGCACTACCGGGTCAACCGCATGCGCAGTCAGGCCAGGCGGGTGGTGTCGGAAATGTTTCACCTGTTCATGGCCGAGCCCGACGTGCTGCCGCCCGAATGGGCGAGGAAGGCCCTGGTCGCGGACGAGGCGAAACGGGCCCGGGCGGTGTGCGACTATATCGCCGGCATGACGGACCGCTTCGCCATCGAGGAGCACCGGAAGCTATTCAACCTGGACCTGGCGCTGGATCTGTAGGCTCGGACCGATCGTTCCACGCCGTCACCCTCGGAGCTCGCCCCGAGCATCCGGCAAGCGCGAACCTCGACGCCGGGGCGCCTGGACCCTCGGGTCGAGCTCCGAGGGTGACAGCATGGACTGTCGGGATTGACGAGAAATGGCCCCGGATTGGGCCTAGACTGGCGGCCGGCGTCGCCTGATTCGCCTGACGGGTGAGCGGGCGGCGGCCGACGGACAACACGACGAGACCAGGCCATGTCCCACGACGACGATCACCGCCATGACCCGCGCCGGGGGGCCTATACGCCGCCGGACGAGGATGATCTGCCGTTCCGGCGCTCGGGGTTCGATGCCCGGCCGGGTGGACGTCGGCTGGGCGGCGGGGGAGGCGGAGGGCGGCCCGTGCCGGTGACTCTGATCGTCTCGGCCGGGGTGTTGCTGGTGCTGATCCTGGTGGTGATCCTGTTTTACCGTTCGGGCCTGCGGGCGTCGGAGGACGCGCCGGCGGTCGGCCAGCCCGTCGAGCAGATGACCGTGCCGCCCGTCGACGCCCAGCCGGTCGACCCGCAACTGGGCATCGATGTCTATGATCCGGCCGCCGAGATGGGCGAGCCGCAATTCGCCCCGCCACCGGAAGCGGTGCAGCCGCGCCCCGAGCCGCAGCCGCTGCCGGCGCCGTCCGTGACGCCGCCGCCGATCCCCGGGCCGGCTCCGACCCGTCCCGAGACGCGCCCGACGCCGACGCCGACCCCAACCCCGCCTCCCGCGGAGAAGACCCGGCCCGCGCCGGCGCCGGCGACCGGTTCGGCCTCGGTGCAGATCGGCGCCTTTTCGTCCCGGGCCCTCGCGGACCGGGAGTATGCGGCGGTGGCGGGGGCCTTTCCGCAGTTCGCCTCGGGCCGGACCAAGAGCGTGGAGCAGGTGACGACCTCGGCCGGGTCCACGGCCTATCGGACCGCCGTGAGCGGCTTCTCGCGCGAGCAGGCGCAGGAGTTCTGCGCGGCGCTGCGGGCGGCGGGACGCGAGTGTTTCGTGCGGTGAGGGCTCGGTCCGCATGACGGCCGCCATGATCCTGGGGTGCTCGGGGCCGGTGCTGACCGAGGCCGAGCGGGTGTTCTTCGAGAAGACCCGGCCCTGGGGCTTCATCCTGTTCAAGCGGAATGTGGAGAGCCCGGATCAGGTGCGGGCCCTGACGGCGGCGCTGCGCGAGGCGGTGGGGCGCGACGACGCGCCGATCCTGGTCGACCAGGAAGGCGGGCGGGTGCAGCGGCTGGGGCCGCCGCACTGGCCGAAGCATCCGCCGGCGGCGGCGTATCTGGCCGCGACCAATGATCCGCTGGCGGCGCGCGAACTGGCGCGGCTGGGCGCACGGCTGATGGCGCATGAGCTGCGCGAAGTCGGGATCACGGTGGACTGCGCGCCGGTGCTGGACGCGCCGACGCCCGGCGCCCACGCCATCATCGGCGACCGAGCCTATGGCGGCGATCCAGCGACCGTGGCCCAGCTGGGCCGGGCCGTGGCCGAGGGGCTGATCGCCGGCGGCGTGCTGCCCGTCATCAAGCACATTCCGGGACACGGCCGAGCCGGGGCCGATAGCCACCATGACCTGCCGGTGGTCGAGGCCTCGCGTGACGATCTGGACGCTCGGGACTTCGCGCCGTTTCGGGCGCTGTCGGACATGCCGATGGCGATGACGGCCCACGTCGTCTATCCGGCCGTCGATGCGAAACGCCCCGCCACGACCTCGCGAAGGGCGGTGCGGATGATCCGGCGGGAGCTCGGATTCGAGGGCCTGCTGATGACCGACGACCTGTCGATGCAGGCGCTGTCGGGCTCGATCGGAGAGCGGGCGCGGGCGTCGCTGCTGGCCGGCTGCGACGTGGTCCTGCACTGCAACGGCAAGATGGACGAGATGTTCGAGGTGGCCGAGGCGGCGCCCGAGCTGAAGGGCAAGGCCAGACGCCGCGCCGAGGCGGCCCTGGCGCGCGTCGCCCGCGATGTCGAGCCGTTTGATCCCGAGACGGCGCGGGCGCGGCTGGACCGGGCCCTGTCCGGCAAACGGGAGGCGGCGGCGGGACCGCCGGCGGGCGAGGCGTGAGGATTGCCGCGTTTCTGGCCGTGATGGCCATGGTCGTCTCAGGCTGTGCTTGCGTCATTACCTGTCCGGCGCCGTCCTCGGCTTGGCTCGCCATGCAAGAGCTTCCCGCGGGACGACAGGACGACTTTCTGCGAGGTCTGACGGTCGAAGAGCGGCTTGACGTCTACCACGATGTCTACGTCCGCTCAGGGCATCCCAAGGTGCCGATGTCCTGGATATTCGAGGGCTCGGGTGATGAGGCGTTCGACCGGGTCATGGCCAGGATGACGGATCGGTCGTCTTTCCAAGAGTATTTCTGGATTATCCACTGGCTTGGAATTTCTGGCGAGCTTGATATCTGCGCGCCCCGCTACTTTCAGTCTTTGAAGGCCAAGGTCGACGAATTCGCCACTCCCGATCGCAACCACCCGGTCCCTGTCAGCTTCGGCAATTGCGAGGTGGTGCTGTGAGCGAGCCGTTCCAGACCACCCTGGACTTCACCGCCGTCGAGCAGGCGCCGGAGGAGGCGTTCGTGGTCGATCTGGAGGGCTATGAGGGGCCGCTGCATGTGCTGCTGGCCCTGGCGCGGACGCAGAAGGTCGATCTGCTGAAGCTGTCGATCACGCGATTGGCGGAACAGTATCTGGCGTTCGTCAACGAGGCGCGGTCGCGGAATTTCGCGATGGCGGCGGATTACCTCGTGATGGCGTCGTGGCTGGCCTATCTGAAATCGCGGCTCCTGTTGCCACGCACCGAGCGGCCCAAGGGCGAGGAGCCGCCGGCCGAACAGATGGCCCTGGCGCTGGCCTTTCGGCTGCAAAAGCTGGAGGCGATGCGAAAGGCGGTGGAGGCCATCACCGAGCGGCCGCAGCTGAAGCGCGATGTCTTCACCCGGGGCGACCCGGAAGCCACGGTCATCGTGCCGTCCGAGCGGATCGACGCCAGTCTGTACGAACTGATGGTCGCCTATGTCGGCCAGCGGCGGCGCGAGGAGGCTCGGCGGTATGCGCCGGGGCAGAGGGTGGAGGCGTTTCCGCTGGAGTCCGCGCGGGACTGGCTGCGCGAACGGGCGCCGGGGTTGGTGGAGTGGACGGCGCTCGAGGCGGTGGCGCCTGAAGGCGAGGGCGAGGGCGAGGGACCCAGCCGGGCCAGCTATGTCGCCTCGACCCTGTCGGCGGGGCTGGAGCTGATCAAGGAAGGCGGATTGCAGGCGCGGCAATCGGGGGCGTTTGAGGCGCTGTATCTGAAGCGGCGCGAGATCGGGCAGGCGCTGGAGTTGACACCCTGACCCATGATCTTGTCTGACGTCATTCCCGGGCTTGTCCCGGGAATCCATAAACGCGACGCTAGCCGCTGAAGCTAGGCGCCCGATCGGCTCGGGCTTGAGGATATGGACCCCCGGGACCAGCCCGGGGGTGAAATTCAGGTTTTCGCGAACGCCTATGACCCTGTCCTTCACCCTGGAGCCTGCGGAGGTCGA
Organism: uncultured Brevundimonas sp.; assembly: GCA_964542145.1. Taxonomy (GTDB): domain Bacteria; phylum Pseudomonadota; class Alphaproteobacteria; order Caulobacterales; family Caulobacteraceae; genus Brevundimonas. Next base: position 15,836 of record CAZITK010000009.1, on the reverse strand, counting down.
GCGGCGCGTCGAGGCGCTGCTGTTCGCGGCGGCGGGGCCGTTGTCGACGCCGGAGATCGCGCGGCGACTGCCTGAAGGCGTGGATGCGGAAGCGGCGGTGCTCGCCTTGCAGGCGCGCTATGTGGGGCGGGGGGTGGAGATCGATTGTGTGGCCGGGCGCTGGCGGTTCCGGACCGCGTCGGACCTGGCCTTCCTGATGACCGAGGAGCGCGAGGAGCCCAGGCGGCTGTCCAAGGCCGCGCTCGAGACCCTGGCCATCATCGCCTATCACCAGCCCTGCACCCGGGCCGAGATCGAGAGTATCCGGGGGGTGAGCCTGTCACGCGGGACGCTGGATTTATTGCTCGAAATGGGGTTCGTGCGGCTGAGGGGGCGCAGGCGCACGCCGGGGCGTCCGGTGACCTATGCGACCGGGGACGCCTTTCTGGAGCATTTCGGGCTGGCGTCGCTGGCCGATCTGCCGGGGGCGCCCGAGATGAGGGCGGCGGGGCTGCTGGACCTGGCCCTGCCGGCCGGATTCGAGGCGCCGGACCCCTCACGCGCCAAGGGCGACGACGAGGACGCCATCGAGGCGGACGATCCGGGCGAGGCGCCCGAATTCGCCCAAGACTTCGTCTCGAGCGACCCAGACGACGTTCCCCTCAAGACCTAGCTAGCAACCTAGCCGGCGAGCACCTTCTCCAGCGCTTGGCGCACAGCGCCTTCTGTAAAGGGTTTCTGCAGCACGGGGCGGTTGCGCCATTCGTCAGGCAGGCCGCCTTCGCCGTAACCGGTGGAGAAGATCATGGGCACGCCCTTGTCGGCGAGGGCCTGAGCCACGGGAAAGACCTGGGTCCCGGCCACGTTCACGTCCAGCAGGGCGGCGTCGAGGTCGCTCGCCGCGGCCACGGCCGCTACCGCCTCATCGACGGTGGACATGGGCCCAACGGGCGTGGCGCCCATGTCCTCGAGAATGGTCTCCAGCAGCATGGCCACCAGGGATTCGTCCTCGACCACGAGGATGCGCCGTCCAGCCAGAAGATCGCTCATTCGGTTTCCTCGGTCTGGTAGGGGAAGGTGATCTGGGCGACCAGTCCCGCTGGGGCATAGCGGAGACGCGCCTCGCCCGCCAGATCATGATGAGCATTGCGTTCGATCAGCCGGGCGCCGAAACCCTTGCGATCGGGCTCAATTACCTCCGGGCCGCCGATGTCGGTCCAGGTCAGACTGACGTGATGGTCGGCGGGATCAATGCTCCAGTCGACCTCAACCCGGCCCTCGGGCGCGCCCAGGGCGCCGTATTTGGCCGAATTGGTGGCCAGTTCGTGAGCGATCATGCCGAGCGACAAGGCGGCGGCGGGCTTGAGATCCAGACGCGGGCCGTTCAGCGACACGCGCGTGGCGCCGTGGGCGCTGGCCTCGTGCTCGAAGATGCTGCGGATGTCGGCGCCCTTCCAGTGGCTGAGGGTCAGAAGATTGTGCGTGTGCGACAGCGCGACGATGCGCGCCTGGAAACTGCGGGCGAAATCGACGGGGTCGGGATGGCTGCGCGCTGTCTGGACGGCGATCGACTGGACGGTTGCCAGGGTATTCTTCACCCGGTGGTTCAGTTCGTCGATCATCAGTTTCTGGCGCTTGGAGGCCAGCACCGTGCCGGTGACGTCGTGACCTTGGACGAAGATCCCGACCACCCGACCGTCGTCGCCGCGGATCGGCTGATACAGAAAATTGAGGAAGCGCTGGACGGGTTCGCCGTCGGAAGACTGTCTCAGGACGACCGACATCTCGCGGCCCTCGAACGGTTCTCCAGTCTCGAAGACGCTGTCGAGCAGATCGTAGAAGCGTTGGTTCTCAAGCTCCGGCAGGGCCTCACGGACGCTCAGTCCGACCGCGGCGCGGCCGCCGATCAATTCCTCGTACGCCGGGTTGACCATCTCGAAGATATGGTTCCGACCGCCGAGGACGGCCATGAAGCCCGGAGCCTGGTTGAAAAGCTTGATCAGGCGTTCGCGCTCGTCCGCGATCCGTTCGGCCCTTTCCTGAACGGATTTCGCGCGCTCCAGAACACGGCCGCCGACGATGGCGTCCATGGCGCTCAATGGAGACGGCTCGCCGTCCTGGTTGGAGCGGCGAAGGGCGGCGAGGTCGGTGACGTCGCTGGTGTGTTGGAGGATGTAGCGGACCGCGCCGGCGTCATCAACGATGGGGGCGTGAGTGGCGCTCCAGAAGCGACGCTCTGTCACGCCGTCAGCTCCGGGGGTTTCCACCAGATATTCGATCAGGGCCAAATGGTCGCGCTGGCCGGTCCTGAGCACCCGCTCCATGGAGGCCCGCAGCTGGCGCACGCTTTCAGCGCCCGCGTCTCCGCCGCCCCCGTCGAACACGTCGAATATGCTTCGGCCGATGATGTCGTCGCGGCGTGCGCCGGTGACGGTCAGATAGGCCGCGTTCATACCGGCGATCGTGAGTTCCGGGGTCAGGACCACATAGGCGTTGGGCGACGCGTCGAAGGCCTGCCCAATGTTCAGATCGTCGTTGAGATGCCGCACGTTTCCCCCTGCTTGAACGCCCGAGAACGCATAACGCCCGGTTCCGCTCCCCGACATTTCCCGGGATGAGGCCAGAGTGTGGCGAGAAAGCCTCTGATTCCCGGCTGTTCAGCGTCGGCAACGCCTCCATGGTCGCAATTCGGTCGCGGTTGCGCCGCTTGCCGCTTGCGGGGAACGGCGAAGACGTGGCATGTAACCGGTTACATCGACCCGGACGGATCGCTGCGAAGGCGGCCGGGACCGGCGATCCCAGGGAGTCGAGACCTTGCCGGGCGTGGCGACACCGCACCTCAGAACCGGAGCCGTCGGGTGAAGCCGGCGACCATCAAGGACGTGGCTCTTCACGCCTCGGTCTCGGTCGCTTCGGTGTCGCGCGTGCTGAACGGCGCCGGCCCGGTCGCCGAACAGACGCGCGAGCGGGTGCTGGCCGCGGTCGAGGCCCTGGCCTATGTGCCGCACAGCGGCGCCCGCAGTCTGTCCACCCGGCGCACCGACACCATCGGGGCTATCCTGCCGGACCTGCACGGCGAATTCTTCTCGGAGCTGATCCGGGGCCTGGACCGCGCGGCGCGCGAGCGGGGCCTGCACCTGATCGTCTCCAGTTCCCATGACGACGCCGCCGAGGCCGAGGCGGCCTTGCGCTCCATGCGCGGCCGGGTCGACGGCCTGATCCTGATGTCGCCGCACCTGGACGCGACCACCCTGGCCAATGAGGCGGGCCGGACCTTGCCCCTGATCACCCTGGGCGGCGCCAGTCGCGCCGCGACGCGCGGCGAGCGCGGTCTGGGCGGGATCACGGTCGATAACCAGGGGGGTGCGCACGCAATGGCCGCCCACCTGATTGCCGGCGGCGCGCGCCGCCTGGCCCACATTCGCGGGCCGCTGGGCCACGGGGAGGCCGATGCGCGCAAGGCCGGCTACGCCGCGGCCATCGCCGAGGCGGGCCTGGCAGAGCGCGTCGAGATCGGCGACTTCACCCAGGCCGCGGGCTATGACGCGATGCGGCGGCTTCTGGCCGACGCCACGCCGCCCGACGCCGTGTTCGCGGCCAATGACACCATGGCCATCGGGGCTCTGATGGCCATTCACGAGGCGGGACTGGCCGCGCCAGAGGATGTGGCGGTCGGCGGATTCGACGACGTGCCCATGGCCGCGCTTCTGAGACCGGCGCTGACCACCATGCGCGTCAATATCGTCGAACTGGGCGAGCGGGCGCTGGGTCGCCTGGCCTCGGCCATCGGCGCGCGGCGCGCGGCCGAGCCGACCGACGACGAAGTCGAGATCGTGCGGCCCCTGCTGGTCGTTCGGCAATCCAGTTTCAATCATCGCCAGGGCGGAGGGCACAGCCCGGCGCCCATCAGGGAGGAGAGGCAAGATGCGTAGGTTCAACAAGACCATGCGACGTCCGGCATGGGTGGCGGGCGCCTCGGCCCTGGCCATCGCCGTGTCGATGACGGCCGTGACGGACGTGGCGGCGCAGGTCTCGACCTCGACCCTGCGTGGCGCGATCACCGACGGCGGCGTGGCCGAACCTGGCGCGACCATCGTGGCGCGGGACGTGAACAGCGGCTTCACCTATCGCGGCACGGCCAATGCGACAGGCGGTTATGTGGTCTCGGGCCTGCGCCCCGGCACCTATCAGCTGACGGTCACCACCGCTGATGGACAGACCGCCACGGACACGATCAATGTCGGGGTGGGCCAGGTCGGCTATGTGGACCTGGACGTGGGCGCCGCCGGCGTCGCGGCGTTCGCTCGATCGGACGAGGCCGTGCAACTGGACGAAATCGTCGTGATCGGCCGCCGTCTGGCCGAGGTGCGGACGCCGGAAATCGCCACCAATGTGACGCAGCAGCAGATCAACTCCCTGCCGCAGATCAACCGCAACTTCCTGAACTTCGCCGCCCTGGCGCCGGGGGTGCGAACCTCGCTGACGGAATCCGAGCAAACCATCACCGCCGGCGGTCAACGCGCTGAATCGGTCAACGCCTTCATCGACGGCGCCAGCCTGAAGTCCAACATTATCGACGGCGGCATCGCCGGCCAGGACGACAGCAGGGGCAATCCCTTCCCGCAGGCGGCCATCGGCGAGTTCCGGATCGTCACCCAGAATTTCAAGGCCGAATACGAACAGGCCTCGTCGGCCATCATCACCGCCGTCACCCGCTCGGGCACCAATCAGTTCGAGGGCGAGATCTTCGGGTCATATCGCGACGACAGCTTCATCGAGCAGGATGTCTTCGCCCGCCGCCGCGGCGACGAACAACCGTCCCTGGAGGTGCGCCAGTACGGCGGCCTGCTGGCGGGTCCGATCATTCCCGACCGCCTACACTTCCTGGCGACCTATGAGCGCAAGGAAGAGGGCCGTGCAGCCGCCGTCGTGCCGGGCCGCACCGACCCCGAGACCCTGGCGAGATTCGCAGAGTTCCTGGGTACCTTCCCCGTGCCGTTCGAGGAGGACCTATATTTCGGCAAGCTGAGCTTTCAGCCGGCCGAAGGGCACCTTATGGACCTGAGCGTCACCTACCGTGACGAGTTCGATACGCGAGGCCTCGGCGGGGTGGACACGGTCGAACGTCGCAGTCAGCTGAACCAGACAACCAAGGCGGCCAATTTTCGCTATCAGATCCAGGGCGAGGGCTGGCTGAACGAGCTGGGTGTCGACTGGCGCGAGTACAACTACAACCCGCAGGCGGTGAATTTCTCTGACTTCGGGCGCAACATCAATGTCTTCGAGAACGGGTTCGACCCCTGGGGCGGTCGCCGCATCTTGAACCTGGGCGGCGCGGACAGCCGTCAGGACATCGTGGACGAGACCTTCACCATCCGCAATGACCTGACCTTGACCGACGTGGTGCTGGCCGGGTTCCACACCATCAAGATGGGGGTGAAGTTCTCGCGGCAAAACTATCAGGTGACCAAGGAATTCGGCCGCAACCCGATCTTCTTCTTTGACCTGGACGGACGACCTGAGGTGACGGGCAGCCCGGACATTCCCTATCGTGTGGAACTGGGCAACGCCTTCCCGAACGTCGATCTGACCAACAACGTCTATGGCTTGTACATCCAGGATGACTGGCAAATCACCGACAAGCTGGAGCTGAATCTCGGCCTGCGCTGGGATTATGAGGATAACGCCAACAATCAGGACTATGTGACGCCCCAGTCGGTGATCGATGGCCTGGACCAGTGGATCGCCTCGACCGACGGTGGCAAGGTGGCGGGCTATGCCCCCAGCTGGTTCAATCGTGAGGATTATCTGGCCAACGGGAATAATCGCGACCCGTTCGCCAACGCATGGCAGCCCAGGATCGGTTTCTCCTACGACATCTTCGGCGATCGCAGCACGGTGATCTTCGGGGGCGCCGGTCGGTACTACGACCGTGTTCAGTTCAACTTCTCGTTCGATGAGCTGGCCAAGCCGTTCGACTTCCGACAGAACGTCTTCTTCACCACCACGGGCGGCGGCGCTCCCGGCGAGGCGACCGGCGCGCCCGAGGACCCGTTCGCCTGGGATCCGTCATACCTTACCGTGGCCGGGCTGGACGCCTTGCTCGCAACCGTACCGGCCAAGGGCGAAGCCTTCCTGCTGGCCAACGATTTCGAACCCCCGCGCACCGATCAGTTCAACCTAGGCGTCCGCCAGAGGGTGGGCGACTGGCAGACCGAGTTCACTTTGGCCTACGGCAGGACCGAGAACGAATTCACCTGGCTTTACTTGAACCGCTGTCGCGAGCCCACTTTCGGCAACGATGGCGGGGGCTTCGGCCACAATGGCGACTGGTGCGGGCCGGGCGGCGCCAATCCGTACCGCGGCTATCTGGCTTCTGACCACAACAAGGAGCGCGAGTTCAAGGCGCTCTACGTGAAGCTGGACAAGCCTTACGACCGGGCGTCCGGTTGGGGCGTCAACGTCGCCTACACCTATTCGGAGTCGACCCAGAACGGCGGCAACGACAACTTCTGCTTCGACTGCTTCTCGATCGAGGACTCGCCGGTGCGGCCTTCGGCCAACGACGAGCGTCACCGGCTGGTCGCCAGCGGCATTGCGGACCTGCCTCTGGATTTCCAGCTGTCGGGCATCCTGACGCTGGGCTCGGGGACCCCGTTCGATGTCTTCGACGACACCGGCAGCCGGTTCCGTTATCGCCCCTACGGCGGGCGCCCGGATCGAGGCAGCTTCTTCCTGACCCCGGACACCTGGGCGTATCGCAACCTCGATCTGCGCCTGACCAAGAATTTCGAGGTCTGGGGCGGCTCCGAGCTGTCGGTCTATGTCGACGCCATCAATGTGTTCGACTTCAAGAACTACACCGCGTTCGACGGCGGCACGGGGTCGGCGGCGAACCCCAACCCCAACTTCAGGCGACCCAACGCCGTGCTGTTCCCGACACGTCAGCTGCAGATCGGCGCAAGGTACCGGTTCTGATCGGCTCCTGAAGCCCGGTCGCCTCGCGCGTTCGTGCGGGGCGGCCCGTCTTCTTTCTGCCAAGCCGCTGCTCTTGCCGGGGAGGGGGACGGCGGGGGCGTCCGCGTCCCATCCGACTTCAAACAAGGAGACCCCGACCCTTGAAACTTCACCGTCGCCACTTCTTCCTCGGGGCGTCCGCCCTCGCCCTCGCCGGCGCGGCCGGCTGCGCCGCGATCCGCAACGCGCCTGCGGGGTTGCCCGGAAGCCGACCTCTGGATGCGGATGTGGCCGAACTTCAGCGGCGCACCTTCGACTGGTTCCGGGACGTGACGCCGATCGAGACAGGCCTGACGCCCGACCGGTGGCCGACCGAGAGCTTCTCTTCCGTCGCCGCCGTGGGCTCGGCCCTGACGGTCTGGCCGATCGCGGTCGAGCGGGGCTGGATGGGCCGTGAAGAGGCCCTGACCCGCACCCTGAACACGATCCGATTCTTCCACGACCTGCCGCAGGGGCCGGAAGCGGCCGGTGTTGGCGGCTACATGGGCTTCTTCTACCATTTCCTCGACGCCGAGACCGGCCACCGCCACGGCACGACAGAGTTGTCCAGCGTGGACACCGCCCTGATGGTGGCGGGCATGCTGTTCTCGGCCCGATGGTTCGACCGCGACGATCCGCGCGAGGCCGAAGTGCGGCGTCTGGCCCAGGCCATCCACGACCGCATCGACTGGCCGTGGATGCAGCCGTTCGACGACGCCTACATCTCCATGGGCTGGCGCCCGGAGACCGGTTTCCTGCCGGATCGCTGGGAAGGCTACAACGAGGCGATGCTGGTCATCATCATGGCCCTGGGCAGCCCGACCCATCCCGTGGGGCCGGAGGCCTGGAGCACCTGGACCTCGACCTATGACCGGTTGAGCTGGACCGACCGCTGGGGCGAGCCGCACCTGCATTTCGCACCCATGTTCGGCCACCAGTACAGCCACATGTGGATCGACTTCCGGGGCATCCTGGACCCCTATATGCGAGCCAGGGGCTTCGACTATTTCGAGAACAGCCGCCGGGCCGCCTACGCGCAGCGGAACTATGCGGTCGAGAATCCGCATGGCTGGGTCGGCTATTCGGATCAGGTCTGGGGTCTGACCGCCTGCGACGGGCCGGGCGATTTCGTGCAGACGATCGAGGGACGCCCGCGCGAGTTCTTCAGCTATTCCGCGCGCGGCCCGGGCGAGCGGGACGACGGCACCATCGCGCCGACGGCCGCGCTGGGCTCCATCGCCTTCGCGCCCGAGATCGTCCTGCCGTGCTTCCGGGCGCTGAAGGCGCGTTATGGCGAACACATCTACACCCGCTACGGCTTTCTGGATTCGTTCAACCCGACCCTGACCGAGACGAACAACCGCCTGCTGCACGGCGCGATCCAGCCGGGCATCGGCTGGGTCAACGGCGACTATCTGGGCATCGACCAGGGGCCGATCGTGATCATGATCGAGAACATGGCGACGGGCCTGGTCTGGGAGCGCATGCGCGGTGATCCGAACCTGCGGCGGGGCCTGGAGCGGGCGGGCTTCACCGGCGGTTGGCTGGAGCAGGGATGAGGCGTCGCCTCCATCGCCCTTTTCCCGCCAGGGGAGAAGAGCTGATTCATCGACGCCACGCGCTTGGTTTGATGGGCGCCGCCGGTCTTGCGGCCTGCGGCCGAGGCGAGGCGGGGATCACGACCCTGCGATTCTGGGCGATGGGAAACGAGGGGACCAACGTGCCCCAGCTGATGCCGGAGTTCGAGCGGCGGAACCCCGGCGTGCGGGTGCAGGTCCAGCCCCTGCCGTGGACGGCGGCGCATGAGAAGCTCTTGACCGCCTATGCGGGGCGTTCGCTGCCGGACGTCGGCCAGATCGGCAACACCTGGGTGTCGGAGCTGTCGGCCATCGGGGCTTTGTCGCCGATCCCGGCGGCGGCCGCGGACCTTGTGACCGATCAGTTCGACGCCGTGCTGGACACCAACCGCATCGGCGACCGGATCATGGCCACGCCCTGGTACGTGGACACGCGGCTGGTCTTCTATCGCACCGACATGCTGGATCGGGCGGGCCATGCGCCCATGCCGGAGAACTGGGCCGAGTGGAAACGGACCATGCATGCGGTCAAGCGGATCGCGCCGGACGGCGGCTATGCGATCCTGTTGCCGGTCAATGAGTTCGAGCAGCTGCTGACCTTTGGGCTTCAGACCGAACAGCCGCTGCTGCGTGACCAGGCGACGCGCGGCAACTTCTCCAATCCCGGGTTCATCGAGGCGCTGGCCTTCTACAAGAGCCTGTTCGACGAGGGGCTGGCCCCGCTGGCCTCGTCGACCCAAATCTCAAATGTCTGGACCGAGTTCGCGCGCGGCTGGTTCAGCTTCTACTTCTCCGGCCCCTGGACCATCGGCGACTTCAAGGCGCGGTTGCCTGCCGACATCCAGAACGCCTGGGCCACCTCGGGCGTGCCGGGGCCGAGGGGCCTGGGGGCCTCGGCGCCGGGTGGGTCGAGTCTGGCGGTGTTCAACAGCTCGCCGCACCAGGACGCGGCCTGGCGGCTGGTCCGTTATCTGTCCGATCCCGAGGTGCAGGTGCGGTTTCAGGAGATCACCGGCAGCCTGCCGGCGCGGGTCAGCGCCTGGGACACGCCCGCCCTGGCCGACGACCCCTATGTCCAGCCCTTCGCCGAGCAGCTGGAGCGGGCGCGGGCGGTACCCAAGGCGCCGGAGTGGGAGCGGGTTGTGACCGAGATGCAGATCGTCGCCGAGCGCATGCTGCGCGGCGAATACACACCCCGCACCGCCGCCGCCGAGATCGACCGCCGCGCCGACCGGCTGCTGGAAAAGCGCCGCTGGATGATGGAACGGGGGAGGGCGGCGTGAGGATCTCAGCGCATCTCAACGCCGTCATCGTCGGGCTTGACCCGACGATCCAGCCGCGCCGGTGGAGAGGTCGGAGCGCCTGGATGCTCGGATCAAGTCCGAGCATGACGGCGTGGTTGTCGGGTGCAGGTCGCGTGATGGGTCGGGGATCATGACCATGGCCGTTCAGACGCCGCCGGACCCGGTGCGGGCAGAGCGCCTGCCCCCGAGAGCCCCCAAAAGCCGACGAGGCGGCATCGGGCGGCGGGAACGCGCGGCCTGGGGGTTCCTGGCCCCGGCCCTGATCGCCATCGGCTTCTTCTTCGTCATTCCGGTGGTCTCGGCCCTGCTGCTGAGCCTGACCGATTTCGACATCTACGCCCTGGCCGATCTGGAGAACCTGCGGTTCGTCGGGCTGGCCAATTACGAGCGGCTGCTGACCAATCCGCTGTTCTGGACGGCGATGAGGAACACCGCCTGGTTCGCCGTCCTGGGCGTGCCCCTGACCATCGCGGCGGCGCTGGCGGCGGCGGTGATCCTGAACGCGCGGACGGTGAAGTGGCGGCCCATCTGGCGGGTGACGCTGTTCGCCCCCTATGTCACGACGCTGGTCGCCACGGCGGTGGTGTGGCGATACCTCCTGCACACCCGCTACGGCGTGATCAACTGGGGTCTGGACAGCATCGGCCTGCCGGCCGTGGACTGGCTGGGCCAGCCCGAAACCTCCATCCCCGCCATCCTGATGTTCGTGGTGTGGAAGACCTTCGGCTACAACATGCTGATCTTCCTGGCTGTGCTCCAGACCGTGCCGGACGAGCTGTACGAGGCCGCGCGGATCGACGGGGCCGGGCGCTGGAAGCAGTTCCGCCACGTCACCCTGCCGGCCATCGCGCCGACGGTGCTGTTGGTGTCGATCATCACTGTGGCGGCCTTCTTCCAGCTGTTCGCCGAGCCCTATGTGATGACGCAAGGCGGGCCGGCCCAGTCGACCGTGACGGTGCTCTACTTCATGTACGAGGAGGGCTTCAAATGGTGGAACCTCGGCTCGGCCTCGGCCGTGGCCTTCATCCTGTTCCTCTGCATCCTGGCCGTGACCCTGGTCCAGCTGTGGGTGTCTCGCCGCCTGGCGGGGAGGGAGACGTGACCCGCCTCAAGCCCTCCACGATCCTGCTGAACCTCGGTGTCGCGCTGGTCAGCCTGATCGTGCTGTTTCCGCTGGCGTGGATGGTGTCGGTCAGCCTGATGCAGACGGGCGAGGCGGCAGTGTTTCCGCCGCCGCTGATCCCCTCGGCGCCGACGCTGGAGCATTACCGCGACCTGTTCGCCAATCACGGCATGGGTCGATACCTGTGGAACAGCCTGGCGCTGGCGACCCTGGCCACCATCCTGGCGCTCAGCTTCTCGGTCCCGGCCGGCTACGCCTTCGCCAAGCTGAGGTTCAAGGGGCGGGACCGGATGTTCCAGGCCCTGGTCGGCATCCTGGTGATCCCGGCCCAGATCGGCACCTTGCCGTTGTTTCTCATGCTGAAGCAGATGGGGCTGGTGAACACCTACGCCGGGGCGCTTGTGCCGTGGCTGGCCTCGATCTTCGGCATCTTCCTGGTGAGGCAGTACTGCCTGTCGATTCCCGACGAGATGCTGGAGGCCGCGCGGGTGGACGGCGCCTCGGAGGGCCAGATCTTCCGGCGGGTGGTGTTGCCCAGCCTGCAGCCGATCGTGGTGACCCTGGGCCTGTTCATCTTCCTGGGCAGCTGGAACGACTTCCTGTGGCCGCTGATCATCCTGACCGATCAGTCGAACTACACCCTGCCGGTGGCGCTCGCGACCATGTCGCGCGAGCATGTCCAGGACATCGAGATGATGATGGCGGGCGCCGTGGTCACCGTGGCTCCGGTGCTGATCCTCTTCCTCGCCCTGCAACGCTACTACATCCGCGGCATGCTCGCGGGCAGCGTGAAGGGGTGACTTCGACGCCGTTGTGAGATGCTGATGTTGCGTACGTTTCTGATTGCTCTGTTCGCCCTGATCGCCGCTCCTGCCCTGGCCCAGACCACGGTGCTGGATGACTTCGAGCGGATCGCGGGGTGGGAGGCCGACGCATCGACCGACGTGACGTCGCGGGCCAGCCAGGTCGCGGGGCGCGAGGGCGGCCGGGCGCTCAGGCTGGACTACGACTTCAACGGCCGCTCGGGCTACGCCTTCGTGGCGCGGGCGATTGAACTGGATGTTCCGGAGAACTTTGAGATCAGCTTCTGGGTGCGCGGCGAGACGGCCCCCAATACCTTCGAGATCAAGTTCACCGACGCGCCCAGTGAGAACGTGCATTGGCGCCAGATCCGCGACTGGAGCGCGCCGGGCGACTGGACGCAGGTCGTCATCAAGCGCCGCCAGATCGTCCGCGCCTGGGGGCCGAACCCGGATCCCTTGTTTCGCGGCGCCCAACGTATCGAGTTCGTCATCACCGCCGGCCAGGGGGGACGGGGCCATATCGAGATCGACGATCTGGTGATCCGCGAACTGCCGCCCGAGCCCTCGGTGGCGCCGCGGCCGATCGCCGAGGCTTCAAGCGTGGCGGGGCTGAACGTCGCCGCCAATGCGGTGGACGGCGATCCGAAGACGCTGTGGCGGACAGAGGGCGCGGGCGCCCAGAGCCTGACGCTCGACCTCGGCTATGAACGCGAGTTTGGCGGGCTGGTGCTGCGCTGGGCCGAGCGGGGCGCGGCCTCGGCCTATCGGGTCTCGGCGTCGTCGGACGGCGAGGACTGGCGCGAGCTGGCGGCGGTCGAGGCCGGTGACGGGGGCGCGGACTGGCTGCAAACGCCCGAGGCCTCGGCCCGCTGGCTGAAGCTGGACCTGATCGCGCCGCAGCCCGTGCCGGTCGAGGCCACCCGGCGTGCCGAGGACGCGGCCTATGCCCTGGCCGAGATCGAAATCCTGCCGCTCGAGGTCGGCGAGACCCCGACCACCTTCGTCACCGCCATGGCGGGCGAGGGGCGAAGGGGCCTGTATCCGCGCGGCTTTCACGGCGAGCAGCCCTACTGGACCCTGGTCGGCGTCGACGGCGGCGGCGAGAGCGGCCTGATCGGCGAGGACGGGGCGGTGGAGTTGCGGCGCGGCGGGCCGTCCATCGAGCCCTTCGTGGTCGACAACGGCCGGCTTATCACCTGGGCCGATGTGAATGTCGAACAGGGTCTGGTTGAGGATTATCTGCCCATACCCTGGGTCCGGTGGACCCACGACGAATGGACCCTGACCGTCACCGCCATGGCGGATGGCCAGCCGGGCGCTAGCCGCCTGTGGTCACGCTATGACCTGACCAACACCGGGCTCCGGTCCCAGACCCTGACCCTGGCCCTGATGGCCCGGCCCTATCAGGTGAACGGCCCGCGCCAGTTCCTGGCTGTGAACGGCGGGGTGGGTCCGATCCTGCAGGCCGACTGGAACGGCGCCGAGATGGTCCTGAATGACGCCGTGCGGGTGCGGATGCTGGAGCGGCCGGACGCCGTCGCCCTGTCGACCTTCGAGGCCGGGGCCGACCCCCAGAGCCTCATCGCGCGCGGCCGCCGCCTGGACCCGGCCCAGCGCCATGTGGAGTCCGACGCTGCGGAACTGATGGCCGGGGCCATGCTCTATGAGGTCTCGCTGCAACCCGGCGAGACCCGCACCTTCGGCCTGATGACGCCGCTGGAGGGCGCGATCGAACCGCCGGCGCCGGGCGGCGCCGCCGACATCCTGGATGCGACACAAGCCGCCCTGGCGGAGGAATGGCGAGCCAAGCTGGCGAGGGTCGAGCTGATCCTGCCGCCTGAGGGCCAACGTATCGCGGACACGCTGCGCTCGTCGCTGGCCCATATGCTGATGTCTCGCCAGGGGCCGATCCTCCAACCCGGCACACGCAGCTACAACCGCGCCTGGATTCGTGACGGGGCGATGATGGCCGAAGGGCTGAACCGGCTGGGGTGGGAGACCCTGTCGGCCGAATTCCTAGAGTGGTTCACGCCCTTCCTGTTCGACAACGGCAAGGTGCCCTGCTGCGCCGACGAACGCGGGGCCGACCCGGTGCCGGAGAACGACAGCCACGGACAGTATGTCTTCCTGGCGGCCGAGACCTATCGCTATGACGGGGACATCGAGCGGCTGCGCTCGGTCTGGCCTCAGGTGCGGGCGGCGATCCGCTACATGGACGAGCTGCGCGCCTCGGAGCGCACGCCCGAGAACCGGATACCAGAGACGCGGCATCAGTATGGTCTGTTGCCGCCGACCATCAGCCATGAGGGTTATTCCGACCGGATCGCCTATTCCTACTGGGACGATTTCTGGGGGCTGCTGGGCTACAAGGACGCGGTCTTCATCGCCGAGACCCTGGGCGACGCCGAAGCGGCGCGCGAGATCGCGGCCGCGCGCGATGAGTTCTCCGCCGACCTGATGGCCTCCATCCGGGCTACGGCCGAGGTGCACGGCATCGACTGGATCGCCGGCGCGGCGGACCGGGGCGATTTCGACGCCACCTCGACCACCATCGCCCTGTCGCCGGCGGACGAGACCGCCAATCTGCCGCAAGACCTGCTGAACGCGACATTCGACCGGGCGTGGGACAATTTCGTCACCCGGCGGGACAACCACCGCGACTGGGTCGACTACACCCCCTACGAACTGCGGATGGTCGGGGCCTATGTGCGGCTGGGCCAGCGCGACCGGGCGATGGAGACGCTGGATTTCGTGTTCGCCGACCGTCGGCCCGAGGCCTGGAACGGCTGGGCCGAGGTGGTCGGGCATCTGGAGCGCGAGCCGCGCTTCATCGGCGACATGCCCCACGCCTGGATCAGCTCGGACTACATCCGCTCGGCGCTCGATCTGTTCGCCTATGACATCGACGGGCGCATCGTGCTGGCGGCGGGCCTGCCGCTGGAATGGATGACCTCTGAGACGGGGGTCGGGGTCCGCGACCTGCGCACGCCCTACGGGCGGCTGACCTATCACCTGCGCCGCGAGAGAGGGGGGCTGGTGCTGACGCTGGGTGGTCAGGCGCGGCCGCCGGAAGGTTATGTGCTGGAATGGCCGGAGGGGGCGACGCCGCCGGCCACTGTGGGGATCGACGGCCGGCCGGCGCGCTGGGACGGCCACCGACTGACGATCCCGGCGGGGGCCCGGCGGGTGGAGTTGCGCTGATCGGCGCTTGCCGCCGCGTGGTCGAGGTGACAGCCTGCCGTGAATGGAAACGGAGGCTGGAATGAAACGCGTGCTGATGCCGGCGCTGGCGGCGGTCGCCGTGGCGGGATGTTCTCAGGAGGCGGCCGCTCCGCCGGCCGAGATGAACGTCTGCCACCGGGTGCTTGAGGTGATTGACGGCGAGCCCCAGGTGCAGGTGGTGGCGCGCAACGTCCCCAATCTGGAGAGTTGCGCCGTCCGCATCGAAGGCCTGCGCATGATCGAAGGGCGGCCGGCCACCGGCGTCTATAACGCCCACTTCATCTTCGCGACCGAGACGGCGCTCACGTCCGCGCTCAGCCTGGACGGCGCGCGGGTGCGGGTCTTTGAGGAAGAGCAGCGCGTGCGGTTCCAGGAGGAACTCAGGGAACGGATCGCGGCACGTGAGGCCGGGACGGCGGCCGACGTCCGCCAGGGACAGCGCACCGTCGTCGTGCCCCCGCCGATCGTAGAGCCGTAGGGCCGCCCGGCCCTCAATCGTATCCTCGGTCGTACCGCCCCTCTCGGGCCAGGTTGCCGAAACGGGTGGTGTCTTCGTCGAAGCTGAGCTTGACGATGCCGATGGGACCGTGGCGCTGCTTGCCGATAACGACCTCGGCCTGGTGGCGCAGGCGATCCATGTCCTCCTGCCACTTTAGATGCTCCTCGGTGCCCTCGCGGGGCTCGGCGCGGCCGAGGTAATAACTCTCGCGGTAGACGAACATGACGCAGTCGGCGTCCTGCTCGATGGAGCCGGATTCGCGCAGGTCCGACAGCTGGGGCCGCTTGTCCTCGCGGTTCTCGACCTGACGGCTGAGCTGCGACAGGGCCAGGA
>CAZITK010000008.1:0-22832 GCA_964542145.1 uncultured Brevundimonas sp. | reverse complement strand
CGGTCGGCGGTGATGGTCTGGCCAGTCTCCTGGACGAAAAATTCCATCCGGTCGAGTTCCTGAAGCAGGTCGTTGGGGAACTCGATGTCAGCCTTGTCGATCTCGTCGATCAGCAGCACGGGCCGTTCGGGCGCGGTGAAGGCCTCCCACAGCTTGCCGGGCTTGATGTAGTGGGCCACGTCCCGAACGCGCTCGTCGCCTAGCTGGCCGTCGCGCAGGCGTGAGATGGCGTCGTATTCATACAGGCCGTGGACAGCCTTGGTGGTGGACTTGACGTGCCAGGTGACCAGTCGTGCGTTCAGCGCCTTGGCGAGCTCATAGGCGAGGACGGTCTTGCCCGTACCCGGCTCGCCTTTGATCAGCAGCGGTCGCTCCAGCGCCACGGCCGCCTCGACCGCGATCCTTAGATCGTCGTCGACGATATAGGACTGGGTGCCTGAAAAGCGGGCGCGGTCATCAGCCATGAGAAGGGCTCCGTTGCGGATCGAAACGAAGCCCTAGTCGTCGAGTCGGCGCGGCGTCCAGCCCGAAGCTTCAGGTGATACGCTTGACCGAGACGGGGTCGCTGGCCGGGAAGCTCTCCTCCACGCCCTCGTCGATAAGGTCTTCCTGGCGGTCGCGGTCCGATCCGTGGCTCTTGCCCTTTAGCTGGTCTGGCTTGCCCGGCTCGCCCTTGATAGGGCGGGCGTAGGGGCCGTCGATGTCATGGTCGTCGCGGTCGCTCATGCCTTGTCCTCCTGTTCGGCGCCGTAGCCGAGGTCTTCGATATCGTCGTCCGATAGGCGCTTGGCCTCCCAGTGGGCGGCCGAGGCCTGGGCGCCGCGCACGTTGCGCATCAAGCCAGTGTAAACCAGCTCGACTTCGTCTGGGCCGCGTTGATCGTCGCTCTCGCCGTCGATCTTGCTGAGGCGCGGAGAATCGAAGCCGTCTCGGTCGTCCGCCTCGGGCGACACGCCGTCGGCGCCCAGGACATCGTCCAGACCGACGTCGTCGTCCTCCTCGTCGTCGGCGTCCCCACGGGCCTGGGTGACATCGAGCACGTCGACCTCCTCGAGGTAGGTCTCGCCATCTCCCTCGTCGTCGAGATGGGTTTCGTCGAAGGTTTCCGATTGTTCCTGTTCGTCGTCGATTTCCACGGCGGGCACGGCGGCCTCCTGAATTGATACGCGGCACGACAACGCCCGGCGTGGATCGGCTGTTCCGGTCGCGTGGTCCGACGAGCCGCCGCAAGATGTGGTTAACCCGGTGGGCTTAGCGTTCGCGCTGAAGCACCGTCGCAGATTCGACGGCAAGCGGGGGGAGCACGTCATGCCGCTGAAACTGTCTCTGAAGCCGGGGGAGCGCTTCGTGCTTAACGGCGCCGTTGTCCAGAATGGCGACCGGCGCGGCGTGCTGGTGCTCCAGAACAAGGCCTCGGTCCTGCGCGAGAAGGATATCATGCAGGCGGAAGAGGTCACGACCCCAGCCCGGCGCATCTATTTCCCCGTGATGATGATGTATCTGGACGAGACCAACGCGGCCAAGGCTTACGACGAATTCGCCACCCGCCTGGGCGAATTCATGACCGCGACGCGCAATCCGGACATTCTGGCGGAATGCGTCGCGGCGTCGCGGCACGTCATGGCGCGCGAATATTACAAGGCCCTGATGGCGGCCCGGAAGCTGGTTGAGTACGAAGAACAGAGGATCGGCGATGTCGCTCAAGGCGTACGCGGCCGCGACAGCGCGGTCTGAGAATCCGCGTCAGGCGGAATACCGCCTGTTCAGCCAAGTTACCCACGCTCTGATCGAAGCCCAGGGCCGCGACGCCTCGGACATCGCGGGGCGCATGCAGGCGCTGGACTGGAACCGACGACTGTGGTCGACCCTCGCAACCGACTGCGCCGATCCCGGCAACGCCATGCCGCAGCCGCTGCGGGCCCAGATCATCTCCATCAGCCTTTGGGTCAGTCGGCATACCTCGTTGGTCATGCAGAACAAGGAAGAGATCGAGCCTTTGGTCGAGATCAACCGCATGATCATGCAGGGCTTGGCTGGCGCGCCGCAACCGCAGGCGGCGTGACACATAAACCGCCGTCTGGTTGGGGCCGGTCCCGAGCGTTCAGCGGGCCCTTGCCGTAAGGACTGGGGCCTTGGCTTGCGCGCGAGGGTGACAGCGAACTTGCGTCGCCTCTCAACCTTCCCCGGCGTGATCTTGGCGCCGCCGGGTGTGCGGGCTACGACCTATCCTCATTGCAAGGCGCCGCCCGAGGCGCTCAGGATCAGGAGACGACCATGGCCGACCTCGCTCAGATCACCGACCACATCCGGAGCGCCATCGGCGACAACTCGGGTCTGGGCAAGACCGTCAAGATCGACATGGGGGAAGACGGCAAGATCTATATCGACGGCGCCTCGGTTCCCAACACGGTGACCAATGAGGACAAACCCGCTGACGGCAACATCAAGGTCAGCCTGGCCGACCTCTCGGCGATCGGCAACGGCCAACTCGACCCGGTCATGGCGTTTATGCAGGGCAAGCTGAAGGTCGATGACATGATGCTGGCCCAAAAGCTGGCGCCGATGCTCAAGCGCTGAGCAACCCATCTCCGACCCCATGAAGGGGAGGGAGAAGGAGACTTCCATGCATTTCCAACCCAGTGATCGCGCCGAACAGTGGCGGGCGCGTCTGGTCGATTTTCTCGAGCGCCGTGTTTGGCCGGCGGAGGGGGACTATCGCCGCGAGGTTCATGCCGAACCCAAACGCCAGCCGCCGACCATGGAGCGGCTGAAGGCGGAGGCCCGTGAGGCTGGGCTGTGGAATATGTTCCTGCCCGGCGATCACGGCGCCGGCTTGACAAATCTAGAATACGCACCGTTGGCCGAGTTGATGGGACGGCAGCTGTGGTCGGCGGAAGTGTTCAACTGCAACGCCCCCGATACCGGCAATATGGAAGTCCTCCATATGTACGGCGACGCGGCCCAGCAGGAGCGTTGGCTGAAGCCCCTGATGGCTGGCGAGATCCGCTCGGCCTTCCTGATGACCGAGCCGGAGGTGGCTTCGTCCGACGCCACCAACATCCAGACCCGGATCGAGCGCGACGGCGACCACTACGTCATCAACGGCCGCAAGTGGTGGTCGACAAACATGGCCCACCCGAACGTCGCCATGACCATCGTCATGGGCAAGACCGACCCGGACGCGGCGACCCATCGGCAGCAGAGCCAGATCATCGTCCCGGTGGTTACACCCGGCTTCCGGATCGAGCGGATGCTTAGCGTCTTCGGCTATGACGAGGCGCCGATCGGCCACGCCGAAGTAGTGCTCGACAACGTCCGGGTGCCAGCCGAAAACCTGATCGCGGGAGAGGGTAGGGGGTTTGAGATCGCCCAGGGGCGGCTGGGCCCCGGCCGCATCCACCATTGCATGCGCACCATTGGAGCGGCCGAGCGGGCGCTGGAGATGATGGTCGCGCGCCTGCTGTCGCGCACGGCGTTCCGCAAGACCATCGCCGAGCATTCGGTGTGGGAGCAGCGGGTCGCCGACGCCCGCACAAATATCGAGATGTGCCGTCTGCTGACGCTCAAGGCCGCCTGGATGATGGATGAGGTGGGGGCCAAGGGCGCGAGGTCCGAGATCGCCCAGATCAAGGTGGCGGCGCCGAAGATGGCGCTGAAGGTCATCGACGACGCCATCCAGGCCTTCGGCGGCGCCGGGGTTTCGGGAGATACGCCGCTGGCCGAACTCTATGCCGGGATCCGGACCCTGCGCATCGCCGACGGTCCGGACGAGGTCCATAACCGCACCATCGCGCGGCTCGAGTACGCCAGGGCCGAGGGGCCCGCGCCCTAGGGCTCTTTCTCAACGCATTCACCCGCCATCAGGAGGGGTGCGGATTGATGCGGTGAGCCGTTGCCCGCGCGGTTGGGCCGCGCCCGGGAGACTTTCGCCAGCCTCGCGCATTGTGGCATGGTTGGCCAAGAGTGGCGGTCGTCCCCTAGATCGAGCCCGCCGTCCGGGGAGAAGCGCGACCGTCCATGACCGAAGATGTGCGTCCGTTCTCCGAAGTGCTGGAAGATTTGGGGCGTAGTGATGATCCGCGCCTGACACTCAATGAACTGGTCGGCGCCATCGGGGACCGAGGCATCGGCGCCCTGATGTTGTTTCTGGGGCTGCTCAGCGCTCTGGTCGGCGCGGTGCCGGGGTCAACGACCATCATCGGCACGCCCATGCTGCTGGTCGTCGTTCAGCTGGTGATTCGGCGCGATGAGTTGTGGATGCCCAGGCGGGCGCTCGCGGCCAGCGTGGACCGGGCGGGCTATCGCAAGGCCATCGGCCGCGCGCTCAAGCCGCTGCGCTTAATCGAACGTCTGTCCAGGCCTCGGCTACGGCTGCTGACCAGCGAGGCCTCCGAGGTGCTCATCGGCGTGGTCGGCGTGGTGCTCTGCATCCTCGTCATGTTGCCGCTGATCTTTTTCAACCTGTTTCCATCGCTAGTGATCGCCATGTTCGGCTTCGGCCTGATGCAAAAGGACGGTCTAGCCATCCTGTTCGGCTGGCTGGTGGCGACCGGTTTCGCAGTTTTTGTCTGGCTGGCCTGGGAGGTCATCAGCCGCGCCGCCTTAGCCAGCTGGGACCTTGCCGTGGGCCTGTTCTGACGCCGCAAAAAAGGCCGCCGGGGCGGACCCCGACGGCCTTCATTGTCTGACCGCGATCGGCGGTCGACGGAAACCTCACCTGAAAGTCAGGCGATGACCTCGACAGAGGCCGCGTTTCCGGTCGCTCCTCGCGATTGATGACAATGAGACACCGGATCACCTCCTTTCAGCTGTTAAACAGGGACTCGAGAATCTAGTCGTTTCCACGCGTTGCACCAGCGGCTGGATGTCGCGGTCGATCACGAAGTCGCGAGCGCGTCCTCTGGCTCAAAATCCGGCAAGGCCGCCATTCGACGCTGGCGCAGGTGGGTGAGGGGGCCGTTCAAGGTGGCCATGGCGGCTGCGGCGGCGGTCTCGCCGGCGGCGACGGCGGGGTCCCACGCCTTCCAGTCGCGGATCTCTACTCCGTCCAGATGCGGCAGGACCAGCAGGTCGGTTGAGGCGCGCGAGGTCTCAAGATCGGCGCTGGTGGTCACGGTGGCCGAACGCATCAGGATGGAGACGATTGGCGGGCCCTTCTTCCACTCGCCCGACAGCAGCCAGCGCCACCAACTGGGCGGATCGGCCAGGACCCTGGCGTCCACGGCGCGGTCGCGAGTGACATCTATGGCCACCACCGGTCCCTCGTTGATGTCGCGCATCACCTCGCTGGGCAGGTTGCGCATGACCGCGCCGTCGACCAGCACGCGATCACCAAGCACCACCGGCGGCAGAATCCCGGGCAGGGCGATGGAGGCGCGAAGCGCGCGCGCCAGCGATCCCCTGTCGTGCAGGTGGGGATGTCCGGAGGTCAGGTCAGCGCTGACGCAGAAGAAGGGCAGGGGCAGATCGGCCATGCGCCGCTCGCCGTAGGCTTGGGCCAGGAGGCGATCGACCTTGGCGCCCCGCGTCATGGCGATGATCGGGATCGAGACATCGCTGAGCGGGCTAGTGTTGACAAAGGCGTGACGCAGGCGCGCCTCCATCTCATCCTGGCAAATGCCTGCCGCCACCTCGGCCGCGATCAGCGCGCCCATGGAGACGCCGCCGGCGAAGTCGAACTGCGCACCCGCGGCGCGAAAGGCTCGAAGCGCCCCGACGTGGGCGTAGGCGCGCGCGCCGCCGCCGGACAGCACCAGCCCTACCGAGGTTCCGGTCACCACGCGCGCGACGCGGGCCGCGTCCTCGTCCTGGGCCTCGTGGACATGGAACCAGCGAGCGGGGTCCAGGGCCTCGATCCATCGCGCGCTCGCCGCCGGCGGTCCACCGGGGGCGTTCCGGAACAGGATCAGGTCGGTCAGGCGTCGCGCCTCGGCCGAGCGAGCACGGGCGACAGGGTGCTCGGGCGGAGGCTCCGCAGCGGAACCGCACAGGAATAGGCGATCGGCCTGGCGCGCGCAGAAGGTGGCCCAGGCGGCCTCGTCGGCCTCGGCGACGTAGAGAACGACGTCGTGCTCAGCCTCTAGTCGGTCCAACGTCTCGGCGGGAGCGAACTCGGCCACGACGGCGCAGGTGAAACTCAGCCGCCGAGCGTGATCCGCGACCCGCTCGACGAAGCCGCGGATCGACCGGGCCCGGGCCGAGACAAAGCCGAAAGCCGAAGGGCGCCCTCCCGGCTGCTCCGCCCCCCTGAGGCGGCTGATCATCAGCCGCGCGAGTTCGACCGTCAGCTCCGAGCGATCCTTGAGCGCCGAGAGAAAAGTCTCGCGGCTGAGCGCCAGCACCTCGCTGTCGCGCAGCGCCACCACGGTCGAGGTATGGGGCGTGCCGGCCAACAGGGAGATTTCGCCCGCCGGCTCGCCCGGCTTGATCAGGCCAATGAAGCGGGGCGGTTCACCGTGCTCGGCTGGCTTGAACACACCGAGCCGACCGCTGCGCAGTAGATAGACGTGCTCGGCAGGGCGACCGGCGGTGATCAGGGTCTCGCCGCCGGTGACCGACAACCAGCTGGCTTCCTTGCGCCGCGGGCCCTCGAAGACCTTGGCCAGGGCGGCTTCGAAAGTGTCGGGACGGCAGGCCATGGCCCCAGCGTAGCCGATTCCATGCGATGATTGGCGTGGCGTGCGACGGCGGCTAGAAGCGGGCCATGTTCACCTCCGTCCTGGTCGCCAATCGCGGCGAGATCGCCTGCCGCGTCTTCCGTACCGCCAAGCGCATGGGCCTGCGCGCCATCGCCGTGTACTCCGAGGCCGATGCGAACGCGCTGCATGTCAAAGAGGCTGACGAGGCGGTGCTGATCGGCCCGGCCCCGGCGCGCGAGAGCTATCTGGACACCGCCAAGGTGCTGGCGGCGGCGAAGCAGACGGGGGCGGAGGCGATCCACCCAGGATACGGCTTCCTGTCCGAGAACGCCGACTTCGCTGAGGCTGTAGTGGCCGCCGGTCTCGTGTGGATCGGGCCGCCGCCGGCCGCCATCCGCGCCATGGGCCTGAAAGACGCGGCGAAGGACCTGATGCACAAGGCCGGGGTGCCAGTGACGCCGGGCTATCAGGGCGCGGACCAGTCGGTGGAGAGCCTGACCGCCGAGGCGGCGCGCATCGGCTATCCGGTGCTGATCAAGGCCGTGGCCGGGGGCGGCGGCAAGGGGATGAAGCGGGTCGACGCGGCCGAGGACTTCGTCGCCGGTCTGGAGAGCGCCAAGCGCGAGGCCAAGGCGGCCTTTGGCGACGACCGAGTGCTGATCGAAACCTACATCACCCGCCCGCGCCACATCGAGGTGCAGGTGTTCGGGGACGGGCAGGGCAATGTCGTCCACCTGTTCGAGCGCGACTGCTCACTGCAACGCCGCCACCAGAAGGTGATCGAAGAGGCCCCGGCGCCCGGCATGGACGCGGCCACGCGCGAGGCGGTGACTTCGGCGGCCGTGCGGGCGGCCCAGGCGGTCAACTATGTCGGGGCCGGGACGGTGGAGTTCATCGCCGACGCCTCGGACGGCCTCAAGCCCGATCGCGTCTGGTTCATGGAGATGAACACCCGGCTACAGGTCGAGCACCCGGTAACCGAGGCGGTGACCGGCGTCGACCTCGTCGAATGGCAACTACGCGTGGCGGCGGGTGAGCCCCTGCCGCTGAAACAGGCCAACATCCGCCTGAACGGCTGGGCCATGGAGGCGCGCCTGTACGCCGAGGACCCGTCGAATGGCTTCCTGCCCTCGATAGGACGACTGAACCATTTCGTGTTGCCCGAGCCAGCCGAGGGGCTGCGGATCGACGCTGGGGTCGAAGCCGGCGGCGAGGTCAGCCAGTTCTACGACCCCATGATCGCCAAGCTGATCGTCCACGCTGAGACGCGACAAGAGGCGGCGGAGGGCCTGGCCGAGGCGGTCGAGGCGGTCGAGGTCTGGCCGGTGCGCACCAATGCGGGCTTCCTGGGCCGTTGTCTGCGGAACGCGCGCTTCCAAGCGTGCGACGTGGATACGGCGCTGATCGCGGCGGAAGGGGAGGCGCTTTCGGGCCAGCCCAGGCCCAGCCCGCCGCTTCTCGCCGATGTGGCGAAGCACGCCCTGTTCGACGCGGAGCCGCACCAGGAGCGAGCCTCGCCCTGGTCTTCTCTGTCGTCAGCGCGGGGTTTTCGTCTTAACGCCGCGACGCAGTCATCGATCCGGCTCTGGGCGGGCGACCAGGCCTTCGAGGGCGCGCCGTCTCGGGGCTGGAACGGGTCGACCACCGTCTCGGATGGGGACATGATCGTCGGTTTCCACGGCGGCGATGTCTGGGAGTTTCGCCCCCGTCCGCCGCTCGCCGTCGCGGGCGCGGGCGCTGCCGCCGACGGCTCCTTGCGCGCCCCCATGCCCGGCCGGGTCACGGCCGCGCCGGTGAAGGACGGCGAGGCGGTCAAGGCGGGGCAGACGGTGGTGGTGCTGGAGGCCATGAAGATGGAGCACGCCCTGACCGCGCCCTTCGACGGGGTGGCTCAGGTGCGGGTGGCGGTCGGCGATCAGGTCACCGACGGCGCGGAACTGGCTGCGGTGACGGCCGAAGCGTGAGGCCCTTTCGCCGCCGCGCTCGCGGTCATAGATAGCCGCCGCATGCCTCTGAACCTGATCAAACTGGGCGTTGGTGTGCCCGATGTCGAATGGCTGGAAAAACGCGCCGCCAAGGGCCGAGCGCTTATCGTCCACACCCGCATGACCCCCAAGCGGGCCGCCGAAATCGAGGACGGCGGCTCTCTGTACTGGGTGGTGAAGGGCGTCGTCGGGTGCCGTCAGCCGGTGCTGGACATCAAGACGACCGGAGAGGGTCGCGCCAGCCGCTGCCAGATTGTACTGGAGCCGCAGGTGATCCGCACCGCGCCGCTGGCGCGACGCCCGTTCCAGGGGTGGCGTTATTTCGACAAGGACGTCCCGCCGGATCTTAGCGAGGCCGGCGAGACCGACCTGCCGGACGATTTGGTGCGCGAACTCCGCGAGATCGGGGCCTGGTGAAGGTCGCGCGCCTCGTTTCGCCAAACTTACGCCGTCGTCGCGTTGCACAATGCGCGTTCAGTCTCTATTTTGTTCGGTTCTCCCGCTTCCGCGTCCCCAAGGATTTCTGATGGCCCGCGTCACTGTCGAAGATTGCATCGAAAAGGTGCCGAACCGTTTCGGCCTGGTCCTGCTGGCCGGTCACCGCGCCCGCAGCATCGCCAATGGTGCGCCCCTGACCATCGATCGCGACAACGACAAGAACCCGGTCGTGGCCCTGCGCGAGCTGGCCGAGGACACTGTTAAGCCTGACGAATTGACCGAAAGCGTCATCGTGACCCTTCAGCGCGTCGATGAACGCACCGAGGCCGAGGACGAGGCCGAGACCGTGGCCCTGCTGGCCCAGCCGCAGCATATGAATATGGCCGAGGCCGATCTGATCCGCGCCTTGCAGAGCGACCGGGACGGCGGCCAGGAGGAGCGCTTCTGACGAGGGCGTCCGCCACCGTCGTCAACCCGGCGCGGGCCGCCACGCCGCCCGCCGATGCTCAGCTTGAAATCGACGCCAGGGTCCCGGCCGCAGAGCGACCGGGCAATGTGGTCGTGCGGCCGGCCGGTCCCGATGCGGGCGACGCCCCGCCGGCGCCGGCCAAGGCCAGAGTGCTGCGCCAGTTCGAGCTGGTCGATGCGGTCAAGGCCTATGATCCGACCGCCGACGAGGCCCTGATCAACCGGGCCTATGTTTACGCGATGAAGATGCACGGCTCGCAGCTGCGGGCCTCGGGCGACCCCTATTTCGCCCATCCGATCCAGGTGGCCGGCATCCTGACGGCCTATCGACTGGACACCGCCACTATCGTCACCGCGTTGTTGCATGACGTGGTCGAGGACACTTCGGCCACCAAGGCCGATATCGCCGAAGTGTTCGGCGACGAGGTGGCCGAACTGGTCGAGGGCGTGACTAAGCTCAGCCGCCTCGAAATGCAGGCCGAGCATACGCGCCAGGCCGAGAATTTGAGGAAGTTTATCCTGGCGATCAGCCGGGACGTGCGCGTGCTGCTGGTCAAGTTGGCAGATCGTCTGCACAACATGCGCACCCTTCAGTACGTCAAGCCGCACAAGCGCGAACGGATCGCGCGCGAGACACTGGAAGTCTATGCTCCCCTGGGCCGATCTATCGGCATCCACTCCATCGCTCTGGAGCTGGAGGAACTGGCCTTCACCCACCTGAACCCAACCGCCCGTAGCGCCATTGAGCGGCGGCTGGAGGCGCTGAAGCTGGAGCACGGCGGGGCGGTGGACGGCGTGGCGCGCGAAGTCGAGCGCGTCCTGTCTCAAGCAGGGGTCCCGGCGAGGGTCTTGGGCCGGCAAAAGACGCCCTATTCGATCTGGCGAAAGTTGCAGCGAAAGTCCGTGGGCTTCTCAGCCCTCTCCGACATTTACGGCTTTCGGGTGATCGTGGACGAGGAGGACGACTGCTATCGTGCTTTGGGGGTCATCCACCGCATCTGGCCGATGGTGCCGGAGAGGTTCAAGGACTTCATCTCGACCCCCAAGTCGAACAACTACCGCAGCCTGCACACGACGGTGGTCGGGCCAAGCGGTCTGCGTATTGAGATGCAGATCCGCACCGAGGCCATGGACCGGGTGGCCGAGGATGGGGTGGCGGCGCATTGGCGCTACAAAAACAAGTCTTATGGTTTCGATCGCGAGGCCATGGAGCAGGACGGCGGCCGCGACCCGCTGCTGACCCTGCGTCATCTGGTGCAGGTGATGGAGCAAGGCGAGGGCGGCGAGGACTGGGTCGAGCACGCCAAGCTGGAGATGTATCTGGATCAGGTGTTCGTCTTTACGCCCAAGGGCCAGCTAATCACCCTGCCCCGCGGGGCCATGCCGCTGGACTTCGCCTATGCCGTCCACACCGAGGTGGGCGATACCGCCCTGGGGGTGAAGATCAACGGCGAACTGAAGCCCATGCGTACTTCTCTGCAAAACGGCGACGTGGTGGAGATCGTGCGCGGCGCCAAGAAGGAGGCGCCGACCGACTGGCGCAGCCTGACCATTACCGGCCGGGCACGTTCGGCGATCCGCAAGTTCATTCGCCTTTCTGAACGCGACGAGTTCCAGAAGCTGGGCCGGGCCGCTCTGCAGCAGGCTCTGGGGCAGGTAGATAAGTCCCTGGAAGAAGTTGTGTTCGCGCCGGCGCTTGAAGCTCTGGTGCTGCAGAGCGAAGACGAGTTGTTCGACGCCGTCGGCCGGGGCCGGATCTCGGCCTCACGAGTGGTCGAGATCCTCTTTCCCGGGCTGCGGGGCGCGGGGGTGGCCGATCGTGCCCGGCGACGGATCGAGGATGGCGCCGAGGCGCGACTTTTCGTGCGCGGATCGGGGCTGACGCCCGGGGTGGTGATGCATTTCGGGCCGTGTTGTCAGCCGGTGCCGGGCGATCGGATCGTTGGGGTGTTGGAGCCCGACCACGGGCTGACCATCCACACCATAGACTGCAACCGCCTGACCGACGCGGCCGACGACGACTCCATCTGGATGGACCTGCAGTGGACACCCCAGGCCGAGCACGATGCCGTGGCCACCACCAAGATCACCGCCACCATCCGAAATGCGCCGGGCGTTCTGGGCCAGGTGGCGACCCTGATCGGCGAGGCGGGCGGCAATATCCTGAACCTCGGGATGAAGCGGCGTCAACACGACTTCTTCGACGTCGACATCGATCTGGACGTCGCCGACGCCCGCCACGCCACTTTGATTATGGCCGCCCTGAGGGCGAATCCCTCGGTCGATGAAGTGGAGCGCGCGCGCGGATGACTGACGAAATCCCCGCAGTCCCGCCGCCTGGAACCGAGGCGCAACTGAGATCGCCCTCGTATCGCCTCGCTGCGCGCGACCCGGATTTCCTCCTGGGAGATTCGATGCGCGGCGTGCGGTTCCTCATGGAGTACGCCAAGGCCGAGGAGGCCCTGCGGGCCTGGGGCGTGCGTTCCACCATCGTCGTGTTCGGCTCGGCGCGGGTCGGTGCCGACGGCGAGGGGCGGCACGCCTTCTGGTACGAGCAGGCGCGGCGGTTCGGAAAGCTGGCGTCCGAGCGGGGCGGTGCGCTGCGCGGATCCCCCGGCGAGCCTCGTGATAATGTCATCGCCACCGGCGGCGGACCCGGCGTCATGCAGGCGGCGAACCAGGGCGCGCACGAAGCGGGGGCGCCCTCCATCGGCTTCAATGTCACCCTGCCGCACGAGCAGTTCCCGAACCCGTGGTCGACGCCGGAGCTGACGTTCCAGTTCCACTATTTCGCCATGCGCAAGATGCACCTGGCGATGCGGGCCAATGCGCTGGTCGTCTTTCCCGGCGGCTTCGGGACGCTGGATGAGCTTTTCGAGATTCTGACCCTGCGCCAGACAGGTAAGGCCCCGCCGATCCCGATCATTCTGTTCGACCAGACCTACTGGACCAGTGTGATCAATTTCGACGCCCTGATCACACACGGCATGGTCAAGGCGTCCGACATGGACCTGTTCGCCTATGCTGACGACGCGGAAGCCGTGTGGGCCCGGCTGGTCGAAGGCGGGTTGCGGCCGGGCGAAGAGATCGCCTGAGCGCCGAAGGCTCGCCAGAGTGGCAAGGGCTGGTGTAGGACGCGCCCATGACATCTGACGACGTTCTTGACGAATTCCGCCGGGCGGGCGCCCTGCGCGAGGGGCATTTCGTGCTGTCCTCTGGCCTGCACAGCCCGGTGTTCCTGCAGAAGAACCTGGTGTTCATGGACGCGAGCCGTTGCGAGCGGCTGTGCAAGGCGCTGGCCGAGAAGATCACCGCGACCGTGGGCGAGGTGGATGTTGCCATTTCGCCGGCCGTCGGCGGCATCATCCCGGGCTACGAGACGGCGCGGCATCTGGGCGTGCGGTCACTCTATGTCGAGCGCGAGGGCGGCGAGTTCAAACTGCGCCGCGGCTTTTCCATTGAGCCCGGCGAGCGGGTGGTGATGGTCGAGGACATCGTCACCACGGGCCTGTCGTCGCGCGAATGCATTGCGGCCATCCAGATGGCCGGGGGCGATGTGGTGGCGGCGGCCTGCATCGTCGATCGCTCCGGCGGGCGGGCGGACGTCGGCGTGCCCTTGGTTGCGCTGGCGACGCTGGATGTCCCGGCCTATCCCGCCGACGCGCTGCCGGCTGAACTGGCGGCCTTGCCGGTGGAGGATCCGGGAAGCCGGAGGTTGGCAAAGGGATGAGCCGCCGCGTCCGTCTCGGCGTCAATATCGACCATGTGGCGACCGTCAGAAACGCGAGGGGCGGCGCGCATCCCGATCCGGCCCGGGCGGCCGAAGCTGCGCTCCAGGCCGGCGCAGACGGCATCACCGCCCATCTGCGCGAGGACCGGCGCCACATTACCGATTCCGATATCGAAGTGCTGAGCGGCCTGTGTGTCCGCGCCGACCGGCCGCTCAATCTCGAAATGGCGGTGGCCGAGGAGATGCTGGCCATCGCCCTGAGGCATCGTCCGCATGCCGCCTGCCTGGTGCCCGAGCGGCGTGAGGAGGTGACGACCGAGGGCGGGCTGGCGGTCGCCGGGCATGAGGAGCGGATTACGCCGGTGGTTCTAAGGCTGGCCGAGGCGGGAGTGCGCGTCAGCCTGTTCATCGAGCCTGATCCGGCCCAGGTGGCGGCGGCCCGAGCGGTCGGGGCCCAGGTGATCGAACTGCACACCGGCCGCTACTGCCATCTGCCGCCCGAGGCGCGGGCGGGAGAGTTCGGGAGGCTGGCGGCGGCGGCGGCCCAGGCCGAGGCGCTGGGGCTGGAGGTCCATGCTGGACACGGCCTCGACTTTGGAACGGCGGCGGAAGTTCTGGCCGTTCCCGAGATCGTCGAGCTGAACATCGGCCATTTCCTGATCGGCGAGGCAGTGTTCACCGGCCTGGAAGCCGCCATCCGCCGCATGCGCGAGACCATGGACCAAACGACGTCCCGGCCCTGCGGCGGAGCGCGCCCGTGATCGTCGGGATCGGAGCGGACCTGTGTGACATTCGCCGTATCCAGGCCTCGCTGGATCGGTTCGGCGACCGGTTCAAGCAGCGTTGCTTCACCGAACTGGAACGGATCCGATCGGACCGAAAGCCGGACGCGGCCTGGAGCTACGCCAAACGGTTCGCGGCCAAGGAGGCGTGCGCCAAGGCGTTGGGCACCGGGATGCGACGCGACGTCTACTGGCGAGACCTGGGGGTTCAAAATCTCCCCTCCGGCCAGCCGACCATGGCGCTGACCGGCCATGCGGCGGACCATCTCAGGCGACTGACCCCGCCAGGCCACGAGCCCCGCATCCACCTGACCCTGTCAGACGAGCACCCCTATGCGCTGGCCTTCGTGGTGATCGAAGCCTTGCCCGCGAACGGCTGAACCGTTAGGCCACAGCCTACGATGTCCGCTCTCCGGGGGCGGAAGCACGGATTTCTGGCGCATGAGCGAAACTGAAAACCCCGGCGGCGCCGTCGCCCTGGACCGCGACGCGCCCGTGGTCGATCGTCAGGACGACACCAAGCCCAAGAGCGCCGCGTCGGAGACGGTGGAGATCGTCAAGACCGTCTTCTACGCCCTGTTGATCGCGGTGGTGCTGCGAGTGCTGTTCTTCCAGCCCTTCACCATCCCCTCGGCCTCGATGGAGCCGAACCTGTATGAAGGCGACTATATCGTCGTCTCTAAGTGGTCTTACGGCTACTCCAAGCACTCGATCCCATTCAGCCCAGGCGTCTTCGATGGCCGTATCCTGGGCAGTGGGCCCCAGCGCGGCGACGTGGTGGTTTTCAAACTGCCGAGCGACAACCGCACCGACTATATCAAGCGGGTGATCGGCGTGCCTGGCGACCGGGTTCAGATGATTTCCAACACCCTGCACATCAACGGCAGGCCGGTGGACAGCCAGGTGGTTCGCAGCGCAGAGGTGGTCGACGCCTTCGGCAGCCGCGCGGCTATCGTGGCGCGCGAGACCCTGCCCAATGGCCGCAGCTATGACACCCAGGACTACGGCCCCGGGCTCGCCCTGGACGAGACGCCGGTCTACGAAGTGCCGAACGGCTATTATTTCATGATGGGTGACAACCGCGACAACTCCATCGACAGCCGCGTGGCGATGTCGGCCGGCGGGGTCGGCCTGGTTCCGGAGGAGAACCTGGTCGGCAAGGCCCAGATCGTGCTGTTCAGCTGGACGCCGGGGGCGAGCCTGTTCAACCCCGTCACCTGGTTCGCCAATCTGAGGCCGAGCCGTTTCTTCAACCGCCTGGATTGACCGGTCTGCCAAACACACGCGAAGAGGCCGTGCGAATCCTGGCGCGGAGCCTGGGTCATGACTTCGCCGACCGCCGCCTGCTGGAGCAGGCCCTGACCCATCCCAGCGTGAGCGAGGGCGGTAAGCCGGGGGGGCGGTCGCCCGTAGACTACCAGCGACTGGAGTATCTGGGCGACCGGGTTCTGGGGCTGCTGACGGCCGAACATCTGTTCAACGCCTATCCCGGCGCCGACGAGGGCGCTTTGTCCTCGGCTCTGCATGCCCTGGTGGACAAGGCCGCCTGTGCGCGGGTGGGGCACGCGCTGGGCGTCGGGCCAGCGTTGCGGCTATCGGCAGGCGAGACCAAGACGGGCGGCCGGCGCAAGGATGGCATCGTCGCCGACGCCATGGAGGCGCTCCTGGCGGCCATCTATCTGGATGGCGGGCTTGAGGCGGCCCGGCGGGTCTATCACTCGGCCTGGGCGGAGGAACTGGCGGCGCCCCCGACACGCGCGGTGACCAATCCCAAGTCCGCGCTGCAGGAATGGGCTCAGAGCCTGGCGCGGCCTCTGCCCACCTATGCGGTGGTCGAACGAACGGGATCAGACCACGCTCCGACATTCGTGGTCGAGACGCGGGTGGAGGGGGTCGAACCGGTCCGCGCCTCAGGTCGTTCACGACAGGAAGCCGAAAAGGCGGCGGCGACCGCCATGCTGATGCGAGAGGGTGTGATTTGACCGAGACCGAGACCCCGAAGACCCGCGCCGGCTTCGTCGCCTTCATCGGCGCGCCGAACGCCGGCAAGTCGACCTTGGTCAACCGCTTGACCGGAACCAAGGTCTCGATCGTCACCCAGAAGGTCCAGACGACCCGCTTTCCCGTGCGCGGCATCGCACTCGAGGGTGACAGCCAGATGGTGCTGGTCGACACGCCCGGCATCTTTTCGCCGCGCCGGCGGCTCGACCGGGCCATGGTGGCCTCCGCCTGGGGCGGGGCCGAGGATGCCGACGCCGTCGTCCATTTGGTGGACGCCCAGGCCCATCTGGCGGCAGGCGGCAAGGGTATAGCGGCGGACCGCCGCTCGGCCGAGGACACCGAGACGGTGATCGCCGCACTGAAGGCGGCCGGCAAGCGGGTCATCCTGGCGCTGAACAAGATCGACGGGATGCGCCGCGACACTCTCTTGGAACTGTCGCACGACCTGTTCGAAAGCGGCGTCTATGACGAGGTCTATATGATCTCGGCCGATACCGGCGACGGGGTCGATGACCTGAAGCAACGCCTGGCGCGGGCCATGCCCGAGGGGCCGTGGCTTTATCCCGAAGACCAGTCCGCCGACGTGCCGCTGCGGGTGCTGGCCGCCGAAATCACGCGCGAGAAGCTCTTCCTGCGCGTGCACGAGGAGTTGCCCTATTCCGCGGCGGTGGAAACCACGGCCTTCGATGACAAACCGGACGGCTCGGTGCGCATCGAACAGACCGTCTATGTCGAGCGGGACAGCCAGAGGCCGATCGTGCTGGGCAAGGGCGGCCAGACCCTGAAATGGATCGGCCAGAAAGCGCGCGAGGAACTGAGCTTCCTGTTCGACCGGCCGGTGCACCTGTTCATCACGGTCAAGGTCGATCCGCGCTGGCAGGAAAGCCGTGCCCTCTACGCCCAGTTCGGGCTGGACTACGACGCCTGAGTTCCGAGTTCTCGTCATTCCCGGCCTTGTGCCGGGAATCCATATGCGCGACCGGATGTCGTTTGAGCGTCGGCGCCTGATCGCTCCCGTTCGAGGGTATGGACCTCCGGGACAAGCCCGGGGGTGACGATCCTATTTGGCTTGAGAAAGTACCCGTCCCCTTGGCTTTTCACGTTCCCCGCCGCGCCGGCAATCATCCGCGCATCGTCCTGGCCGCCATCGCCCTGATCGTCGCTGTCGGCGGCGGGCTGATCACCTGGACCTATCTGGAACCGGATGCGGCGCCGGCCAAGTCGGAGGCGCGGGGCCTGCCCCTGCCTGCGCGGTCGCCAGTGGTCGTGGTCGAGGACCTCCCGAGGCTCAAGGCCGTGCTGGACGGCGACCAGCGGTTCATGGGCGGGGTGCTGGCGGCCAAGGGCGACCAGGTGCTGTTCCGTCAGGTCTATGGCATGGCGGACCGGGAACGCGGGCTGCCCATGAAACTGGACAGCCGATTCCGCCTGGCTTCGGTGTCGAAGCAGTTCACCGCCGCCGCCATACTGAGGCTACAGGATCGGGGCGTGCTGGATATTCGCGACCCGCTCTGCGACTGGATCGATGACTGCCCCGAGGCTTGGGCGCCGATCCGGCTGCATCACCTGCTCAGTCATACTGCGGGTGTGCCGGACCTCATGCAGCAACGGAACTGGGGCCTGGTGCGCCAGACGCCGACCACGCCGGCGCAGTTAGCGGCCACGGCGGCGGAATACCGCCTGTCGTTCGAGCCTGGCACGGCGATCCGCTATTCGAATGCCGGCTACAACCTTCTCGGCACGGTGATCGAAAAGGCCAGCGGCCAGTCCTTCGAAGAGTTTCTCCATAGCCAGTTCTTCGCGCCGCTGGGTATGGACGACACCGGCTCGGACGCGGACGCGGGCGGGCACGACGTCATCATGGGCTATGGCGACTTCCCGCAAGGCCTGACGCCCCAGCCGAACGCCAATGTCGGCGTCGTCTTCGCCTCGGGTGCGCTCTATTCGACGCTGGACGACATGCTGGTGTGGCAGCGGGCGCTGCACCGGGGTCATTTGCTCAGCGACTATTCCCTGGCCCAGATGATCTCGGACCACGCCCCCACGGAGCAGGACGGCCAGAGGATGGGGCCCAGCCGCAGCCTGGGCTACGGCCTCTACGTCGACCGGCTGGGAGAACGAATGGACGCGCCGTTCTCGGACATCCAAATCTACCACACCGGAAGCTGGGCGGGTTTCCGCAACCTGGCGCTCTATCAGCCGGACCAGGACGTGACCGTGATCGTTTTATCCAACAACTATCACCAACGCGACAAGGTCATGCTGATCGCCCAGCAAGCCATGGCCGAGGCCTTGGGGCGCGACTTTCCCCGCGCCCTGCGTCGCGGCTGACGTGGCTCAGCCCACCGGCTTTACGTTGTCATCCGAATTGCGATCAATCCACTTGTTGTAAGGGTCGATTCCCGCAAAGCGCGGTTGTTCAGCCGTAACGAAATTGAACGTCTGGGCGCCCGTGCGTATACGGCGTTGTTCCATCAAGAGGACGTTCTCGCCATCGAACACGCCGCGGCCCGGTTCGGCGGTGAACAGTCCAATGTCGATGGTCTCATCCAGCTCCGCCTCGGTCTCCACTCCCCGCGCATCGGCGTAAAGTTTGCGCGCCTCGACGGTCAAGGTCACGTCCCAGCGGCCGTTGGGCAGGCGTCGGGCCTCGGCTTCGGTGACCTTGAGATCGTACAGCGTGATGCGCTCGAACAGGTCGGTGATCAGGGCCTGTTTCGACGCCGGGGCGTTGGCCCGGATCGCCGCGATCAGATCGACCGAGCGCGGATAGGGCGCCTCACCGAACTTGTGCGCCTCGATCAGTGAGCGCAGGGCGGCGTTGACGGCGTCCTCGCCCAGTTGGTCGCGTAGCAGATAGAGGACGTGGCCGCCCTTGCGGTAGTGGATGTAACCTTGGCCGGCCTCGACCCGCACCAGCGGGAACTCGCCCAGCCGCTCGCCGCCCCGGGAACTTAGATAGTTGTCCAGATCGTACTTCAGGAAGCGCCGTATCTGATCGGGCCCATAAATTTGCTCCATGACCATAAGGGCGGAGTATTCGGCCAAGGTCTCCGACAGGGTGGTGGCGCCCTGGACGTCGGCGCCGATCACCTGGTGCGCCCACCACTGGTGCGCCAGTTCGTGAGCGGTGATGAAGCTGACGTAGTCGATGTCGTCTGGATTCCTGAGATCGGCGATGAAGCCGATGTCCTCGGAGTAGGGCATGGTGTTGGCGAAAGCCTGGGCGAAGGAGGCGTAGGCCGGGAACTCGAGAATCCGGGCCTGGCGGAACTGATACGGGCCAAAGGCTGGCTGGAAATAGTCGAGCCCCACCTTCATGGCGTCGATCATGCGCTGGGCGTTCCGACCGTGCCCGGGGTGGTGATAGATCTCCAGCGCCACGCCGTCGTGGACTTCGCGCAGCACGTCGTAGCGGGCAGATTGCACCGAGAAGAAGTGCAGGATCGGGGCCTCGGTGACGAAGCGGGCGGTGCGCCGATCGCCCGCGGTAACGTCCGAGACCTTGTAGCCCGGCGCGATCGGAATCTGGTCGGCGTCGGTGGTCAGGGTAATGTCAGCGTTGACCCAATCGACGCCGACATAGTTCTGGCGGAGGCCCTCAGGGTCGTCCAAGTCGCGCATGCGCAGCTCGGGCTCAAGGCCGTACTTGCGCCGCTTTGAACGATCCGACAGCAGGCCGCCCCGGTCCATGCCGATGTCGATGGCGAAGCCGCCGTTGTTGATGAAGGTCCCATTCTCGACGATCCCGGTCATGTTGCCGCCGACGCGGAAGCCCCGCTGGGCGCGCAACGTCTCGAAGTCGATGGTGCGTGTCTCGCCCGGCTGCAGCGGCGCATCGAAGCGATAGATGCGGTACTGGAACTCGGGCCACTCGCGGGCCAGGGTCGCGCGCTCGACTTCCAGCCGGGTCACGTCGAGATCCTCGATCCAGCGGACGTGCACCTCGGGCAGGGGTGCGTCGGTCTTGTTCTCGATGACATAGCGGCCGGTGGTGTTCAGCCGCGTCTCGCGCGGACGCAGGTCGAGGACCAGGCGCACGTCCGTAATGGCCGGCTGGGGGGTGTTCTCATAGTGCAGAAGGGCCTTTTCAAGATTGGCCAGGCGCAGTTCGCCGTCGTCGCGGCTCCGGTAGTCGTTCCAGACGTTGGTGTTGACGTAGACCAGGGCTCCCAGAGCCACGAAGGCGATCAGGGCCGCGCCGCCGATCACGCCCGCCGGCCCCATCAGGCGACGGGGCGCCCGGCGAAGCCGAGGCATGAACCGGGTCTCGGTCCCCCGCCGCCACAGGGCGAAGACAGCCACCAACATGATGACGGCGAAGGCGCCCCAGTAGGCGTTGGTCGTCGCCTCAAAGCCGGCGAATCTGCCCGCTCCGTTCATGTCGGACAGCGGCACGCCCGGACCGGTCGCATAGTTGTAAAGGTAGTGGTCGAAGCCCAGGTTGCTCAGGGTGATCGAGGCGATGATGTAGACCACCATCAGGGCCCAGCCGACGAACTTGTTGGGCGACATGGCCTGCACGAAAATGGCAAGGGCGGCGAGCAAAGCCATGGCGACCGTCTGACGCCAGACGTACCAGTAGAGATACTGGCCGAACTGATAGTCGAAATGGCCACGGATGGTCTGCCAGACCATGCCGACCAGCATGGCCACGATCAGGGTCGAAACCAGCACCAGCACCAGGGCAAGCGTCTTGGGAACGATAAATGTCCAGTCCGGCGCCGATGAGGAGTCCACGATCTCGTGGACCTTGCGGTCGCGGTCGCGCCAGATCAGCTCGCCCGCGTAATAGATGGCGATGACGATGGTGATCAGGCCGAATGCGCCCTCGAGCGTCCCG
Organism: uncultured Brevundimonas sp.; assembly: GCA_964542145.1. Lineage (GTDB taxonomy): Bacteria > Pseudomonadota > Alphaproteobacteria > Caulobacterales > Caulobacteraceae > Brevundimonas. Next base: position 1,947 of record CAZITK010000008.1, on the reverse strand, counting down.
ATCACCGCGCGGGTCACCGGCACCGACGGTGTGCCGTAAACCTCGCCCGAGAACACCAGATTGGCGAAGGCGAAGGCGGCGCCCAGAAGGATAAGGACGAGATAGGCCGGGCTCTTGAAGATCAACTTCATCTCGAAGCGCGTGCGGGCCACCAGCTGGGCCCAGGCGCTGCCGAGGTCATGGCGGCTGGCGGCCAGGCGGCGCGCAGGGGCGGACGCTGCTGCCGGGGCTTTTTCCGCAAGCTTGCGAAGGCGGTCTTCCTTCCTGGCCTTGGCGCCGCGGGCGGCAGGCGAGAACAGGAAATAGGCCCCGGCCAGAAAGGCCACGCCCACGCCCATCCATACCAGCCGGTTATAGAGGATAATGGAGCCCCACAGTTCGGGGTTCAGGGTGTTGCGCTCCTCGGCCGTCCAGTAGCGGCTGACCAGGCCGTAGGCGGCGCTGCCGAACGGTTCGACCCAGGCGGAGAGATTCATCAGCTCGGGCCTGGACCCCAGCGTCCCGCCCGCGACCAGATAGGCGATGATCAGCCCGACCACCCCGACATAGGTGGCCATCATCGAGCGGGTCGCCGTGGCCAGGGCGAACAGGACCGCCGAGGTGAAGAACAGCCCTGTCAGGCCGAACACCGCGTAGGCGTAGAGATAGTCGAAGGGCCGGAACGCCCCGAGCGTCTCGCCGTCGACCCACGGCATGACGCCGCCCAGCATCATGCCGAGGCTGACGGAGGCATAGGCCAGGGCGGCCACGGCGAAGGCGCCGAAGAAGCGACCATAGACGTAGTCGAACTTGGACACCCGGGTGGCGTGGATCAGGGGCCCGAAGCCGGTCTGGGTGTCGCGCGCCACCGCATTGGCGACGATGGCCGCCGTCGCCAGCATGAAGAAGACGTTCAACACCTGGTTGGCGATGGCGATGGCGTAGGGAGAGTTGACGTTGGTGTTGCCGCCCCCCGCGATCTGAATGTTCTCGCTGGCGGCGATCAGGCCGAAGCCCATCAGGCCGAACAGGATGCAGATGACCCAGAAGGCCGGTTGTTTGAGTTGGTAGCGGAACTCAAAGGCCGCGATCTTGGCGAACATCGGCGCGGCCCTCAGGCGGCCTGGCGGCGCGAGGCGCTCAGCGTGGAGAAATAGACATCCTCCAGCCCGCCCGCGACTGGCTCGAAGCCCGCGCCCGGCGAGGCATCGGCGAGGACGTGGATCACCGTGCGCCCGGCGAACAGCCGGGTCGAGATGACTTCATGCGCCTCGCGATGCGCGTCCAATTCATCGGAGGGGATGGTTTTCTTCCACACCCGGCCGTCGAGCCGGCCCATCAGTTCGGCGGGCGCGCCTTCCAGCTGGATCTTGCCGCCGGCCAGCACGGCCATGCGTGGGCACAGGTCTGCCACGTCCTCGACGATGTGGGTGGACAGGATCACCACCACCTGCTCGCCAATCTCTGCCAGCAGGTTCAGGAACCGATTACGCTCCTCCGGATCCAGCCCGGCGGTCGGCTCGTCGACGATGATCAGGCGGGGATTGCCGATCAGGGCCTGGGCGATGCCAAACCTCTGACGCATGCCGCCCGAGAAACCGGCCAGGGCCTTCTTGCGGACCGACCAGAGATTTGTCTGGTTCAGCAGGGTCTCGACCGTTTCCTTGCGGTCCTTGCCGCCGGCGACGCCCTTCAGCACCGCCATGTGGTCGAGCATGTCGTAGGCCGAGACGCGCGGATAGACGCCAAAGTCTTGGGGCAGGTAGCCGAGGGTGCGGCGCAGCTTTTCCGGCTCCTTGATGATGTCGATGCCGTCGAAGTCGATCGACCCGGATGTCGGGGTCTGGAGGGTGGCGATGGAGCGCATCAGGGTCGACTTGCCGGCGCCGTTGGGACCCAGCAGGCCGAACATCGAGCCGCGGGGAATGACCAGGTCGACGCCGCGCAGGGCGGTCTTGGGCGGCGCCT
>CAZITK010000007.1:5035-23900 GCA_964542145.1 uncultured Brevundimonas sp. | reverse complement strand
GCCAACGCTTCAACGCCATGATGGAGATGGGTCAGTCCCGCCCCTGGCCCGAGGCGATGGAGGCCTTCACCGGCGAACGCGAGAACGACGCCTCGGCCGTGGCTGACTATTTCGCGCCGCTGGACGCGTGGCTTACTCGGCAGAACCGGGACCGGGCATGTGGCTGGGACGCCGCCTGACGCCGAGAATGGCCATCGTGCGCGTTAACCGCCCTCGTGAGCGGATGATTTACTGCGGCCCCGTCATGATGACGTCGACTGCGGGGCCATGCGCCTCGCGTTTCACGCGTGGCGACGGACGATGGATCGCATTCTCCTCGGACTGAAGAGCTTCGGCAGGCGGCTGGTGCGCGCCCGGGAGGGCGGCGTGGCCATGCTGTTCGCGCTCGCTCTGCCGCCCATGCTGTTGATGACGGTCGCGGGAATCGACATCCACCGGGCCTCGACCGTTCGCATGAACCTGCAGGACGCGCTGGACGCCGCCGCCCTGGCCGCCGCCCGCTCACCCGCCATGAACGATCGGGAGATCATGGACGTCGCCATGCCTGCCCTGCGCGCGAATCTGCAGGCCTATCCGAACATCGCCCTGGTGGAGAACGACACCAGCTTCTCCCTCACCAGCGACGGGATTGTCGTCGCGCGAGGCCGAGTGGATGTCGGCACCCTGATCGCCGGATTTTTTCTGCCCCCCTATGGGCAGGTGCTGGATGACACCATCCAGGTCGGCGCCAGCTCCCAGGTCAATCGCGCCTCTCGTAATCTGGAGGTCGGGCTGGTCCTCGACATCACGGGCTCGATGAGCAACGGCAAGCTGAACCAGCTGAGGGAGGCGGCCAACGTCTTGGTCGATATCGTCGTTCAGCCGCAACAGACCCCCTTCTATTCCAAGATGTCGGTCGTGCCCTATTCCATGGGCGTCAATGTCGCCGCCCACGCTAACGCCGCCCGTGGCTCGGCCACCGGTTCGGCCGCCATAACTAATGTCAGCTGGCACACGGGTTCGGTCCGGAATGTGACCGCGGTGACCAGGGCAAACCCCGCGACCGTGACCTCAAACGGCCACGGCTTCCAGAACGGAGATCGGGTCGTATTCTGGAACTCGTCGCGCATGAGCCAGCTGAACGGCAGGGTCTTCACGGTCACCAATCGGAACCACAACACCTTCCGGCTGAGCGGCGTTGACAGTCGTTACTGGGGAAATTTCAGTTCCAGCGACGGTGTCCGTGTCGCCAAATGCGCGCGCACCGACTGTGCGCCGACGATCACCGCCGCCAACCATGGCCTGTCGAACGGCGAAGGGGTCTATATCACCGGGCTGGGCGGCATGGCGGCGATGAACAACACGCCCTATACGGTCTCAGGCGTGTCAGGGTCGACCTATCGGCTCGATGCCGTCCCGAACGGAATGTACACCTCCGGTGGGCGGTCCTGGTGCGGTCGCTACGGCTGCGAGTGGCGGGTCTTCACAAACGCCAGCGGAAACCTCCGCGCCCTGCCCAACACGACCTGCGTAGCGGAACGAACAGGCCAGCAAGCCTATACCGATGCGCCGCCGTCGTCCCAGGCCCGCGTATCCTTCAACTACGCCTCAAGCAACAACCCCTGCCCGGACGAGGCGATCTTGCCGCTTTCGAGCAGCATCTCGGGGCTGAAAGCCAAGATCAATCGGCTGACCGTGCCCGAAGGCTCCACCGCCGGTCAGATCGGCGCGGCCTGGGGCTGGTATACAGTCTCCCCGAACTTCAACAGCCTGTGGCCGTCATCCGCCGCCGGCGCCTACGATCCGGACCGTCTGCTCAAGGCGGTCATCCTCATGACCGACGGTGAGTTCAACACGCCCTACTGCGAAGGCGTCATCGCCCGGGACGCGGGCGACGGCTCGGGCTCTGCGGCCGACAAGATCAGATGCAACGCCACCAATGGCTCAGCCTTCGATCAAGCCAAGGCCCTTTGCGACGCCATGAAGCAGCAGGGCGTGACGGTCTACACGGTCGGCTTCCAGGTTCCGTCGAACGGAGACGCCGCACGCATCATGCGTGAATGCGCCTCCAGCCGCGACGCCGCCTATCTGCCGGCCAGCGGCTCTGATCTGACCGACGCATTTCGCGCCATCGGCCGCGACATCACCCGCCTGCGTATCTCCAAATAGGAGAGGCGATCACTCGCCGGGGCGGAACACCAGTCCTTGAATGATCTCCTGGTCGTCCACGACGATGAACCAGTCTGTGGGCGCTTGGGCGAACAGCACCCGGAAACGATGCGCGCCTTGAACCAGGCCGCGATATTCGATGTCCTGGATATCGCCGAGCTGAGCCAGCATTGGGGTGATGGCCTCGGCCTGGGCCCGAACGGCTTCAGCAAGCTGGGGCGCCATGCGGTCATACGGCGGGGCGCCGGCCTGCATCTGACGCACGGTATCGTTCAGAATCTCGGCGGCGCGGCGAACTTCGGGACCGGGATCGGCGGCGGTCATGCCGGCGTCCGGCACGGTCTGGGGGGCGGTCTGGACCGGCGCGTCCTGAGCGGCGTCCTGAGCCTGGGCCGGGCGGGCGTCGATCAGGGTCAGGGCGACGGCGGCGGGGGCCAGCAGGGCCAGGGGCAACAGGGTCATGGTCGTCTCCGCGAAGGGGGCGTGGCTGTCTCGATCAGGCCAGCGTCAGAATAAGGGCAGTCGCCGACGCCGCCAAGGACGCGATCACCGCGACGGCGGCCCAGGCGGGCAAGCGCGGTTCTTCCAGCACCACAGTTGTCGCCGGGGGCGGATCCTGAGCCAGGCGCGACAGGGCCTTCAAGGTGGCGCGGACCTCTTCCAGCAGATCTCGCGCCTGGGCGGCGGCGCCCAGTTCGCGACGGATCCAGCGCTCGACCACCGGCCGGGCGGCGGCCCACAGGTCGTGGTCGGGATTCAGCCGCCGCGCCACCCCCTCGACCGACACCATGGTCTTTTGCAGCAGGATCAGTTCGGGCCTCAGGCGCATGTCGAACAGGTCGGTGATCTCGAACAACTGGCCCAGCAGCCGGCCCATCGAGACCTGACTGGCCTGTTTGCCGATCACCGGCTCGCCCACCGCGCGCAAGGCCTGGGCGAAAGCCTCGATCGAATGGTTAGGCGGCACATAGCCGGCGTCGAAATGAACCCGGGCGATGCGATCGTAGTCGCGGCTGAGGAAGCCCCAGAGTATCTCCGCCAGATACCGGCGCTCGGCCGGCCCCAGACGGCCGACGATGCCGAAATCGATGGCGGTGACCTCGGCCGGGGCGCGGGCGAACAGATTGCCCTCATGCAAATCGGCGTGGAAGGTTCCGTGATCCAGCGCCTGGATCAGGAAGGCGCGCACGATGTTGTCTGCCAGGACATCGCGATCCAGACCTTCCTGCATCGCGCAGGCGGGGTCGGTCATGGGCAGGCCGGGCGCCCATTCCAGGGTCAGGACGCGGCGGCCGACCCCGTCCCAGATCACGCGCGGCGCGCTCATGTGGCCGTCCCGGGCCATGATGTCGGCCAGTTCCGACGCCGCCGCCGCTTCCAGCCGCATGTCCAGTTCGATCAGCAGGGCGCGAGCGATGGTCTCGACGAAGGCGCGCGGCTCCAGCCGGCGCGACATCGGGACGAGCCCTTCGACCCAGGCGGCCCCCAGGCGCATGGAATCGAGCCCCCGCGCCACCCGACGCTCGACGCCGGGGCGCAGCACCTTGACCGCCACCTTCGTCCCGTCGGCGAGGTACGCCGGATGCGCCTGGGCCAGGGAGGCGGCGGCGACCGGTGGGCCGAGGTCGGTGAACAGGCTTTCGACCGGACGGCCCAGCGAACGTTCGATCTCGGCGCGGGCCTGGTCCAGCGAAAAGGCCGGCAGCTTGTCCTTCAGCCGGCCCAAGTCCTCGGCGAAGGTCGTGCCGAAGATGTCGGCGCGGGTGGCCATCACCTGACCCAACTTGATGGCTACAGGGCCGAGATGCTCGAAGGCTCGGCCCAGCCTCTGGCCCGGCCGGCCGTCGCGGCCCTTCCTGCCGCTGGGCAGGCGGGCGATGGCCGCCAGCAGCCGCGCCCAGCCGGGCAGGTAAGGGTTCAGTTCCCTCGGCATCAGGGCGTCGTGGCGCGCCAGCACCCACAGCCAGCCGACCAGCCTAAAAAGAGCCGGCAAGGGCGCTCGAACCCTCTGGTTCGGCGGCGCAGGCGGGGGCATCCGGTTCAGATCGCCCACCCGTGATGAATGGCCGCGACCCCGCCCGACAGGTTGGTGAAGGACACGCGCGAGAAGCCAGCCTGTTCGATCATGGTCTTGAAGGTGGCCTGATCGGGGAAGCGGCGGATGCTTTCGACCAGATACTGATAGCTGTCGCGGTCGCCGGCCACCCAGCCGCCGATGCGCGGGATGGCCTGGAAGGACCAGGCGTCATAGGCCTTGCGGATCGCCGCCGCCGGGGGGCGCGAGAACTCCAGGCACAGGAACCGCCCGCCGGGTTTCAGCACCCGCCGCGCCTCGGAGAGGGCGGTGGGAATGTGGGCCACATTCCTGATGCCGAAGCTGATCGAATAGGCGTCGACGGAGGCGTCGGGCAGGGGCAGGCTCTGGGCGTCGCCCACATTCCAGACCATCTCCGGCTCGCCGCCCTTCTCGACCCCCGCCAGGATCATCTCGGCATTATAATCCATCACGATCACCTGGGCGTGCGCCCCGCCCCGCCGCTGCTGGGCGCGCCGCGCCATCTTTGCATAGCGCCGGGCCATGTCGCCGGTGCCACCGGCGACATCCAGGATGGTCTCGCCCGGCTGCGGGTTCAGCCGCGCGGCCGCCGCGTCCTTCCACAGCCGATGCACCCCGCCGGACATCAGGTCGTTCATCAGGTCGTAACTGGCCGCCACGCTGTCGAAGACGCCGCGCACCAGCCGCACCTTCTCGCGGGCGTCGACGTCGCGATAGCCGAAGGAGGAAGTGTCGGCCGTGGACGGTTCTGATGGGGCGGTCATGACGGCGGTCTAGCGGCTTGCAGCCCTGTCGTCACCTGAGGCGTGGGCGCCGCGCCCCCTGGGGCACGCCCAAATCCTGCAGCACTCCGCGCATCAGCCGGTAACAGTCGCAGGCGGCGCTCTCCAACTGGCTTCGGTCGGTGATTTCAACCCAGCCGCGCCCGCGCCGGATCAGTCCGCGCTTGACCAGCATCGAGCCGACCTCAGAGACGGTGGCCCGACGCACGCCCAGCATCTGGGCGATATCGGACTGGGTCAGGACAACCCGATCGGCCTCAACGCGGTCGGCCATGGTCAGAAGCCAGCGCGCCAGACGCTCGTCCAGCGGATGCTGGGCGTTGCAGGCGGCGGTCTGCTGCACCTGGGCCATCAATCCTTCTGTGAAGGTGGCCACGGCCTTTCGCATGGCCTCGCTGTCGGCCATGGCATCGGCGAACACACCGGCGGGGCAGCATGACGCGACACCCTCGATCTGAGCCACCGCGCGACTGGCGGCCCGGGCGTTGAGGGGGCCGCAGGTGACGCCGACCAGGCCTTCGCGGCCGATGGCGGCGGTCTCGACCACCTTGTCGTCCCCCAGGAGAGTCATCAAGCTGATCGCCCCGTCGTGGGGGAACCAGACCTCCTCCACGGCGTCGCCGGCGTCATACAGGATGTCGCCCGGCTGGATCGGGCGCTCTGACAGATGCGGGATCAGACGCTTCTGGTCGGCGGGCGGCAGGGAGGCGATCCAGAGATTGTCCATGTCGGGCCTGGTTGACAGTGGAGCTTGAAACGCCCGCCAGGCTTGGCCGTTCCGAACGCGCTTAACCTTGCGGGCCGCGCAGGGGATGGCTAGGCCCGGAGCCGACAGGGAGACACACCATGACCGACCTCATCGATCCTGCCCATGCCGTTGGTCAGTTGACCGGCTGGATCCCGGCTGGAGGCGACCGCCCGGCGATCAAACGCAGACTGAAATTCGCCGACTTCAACACCGCCTTCGGCTTCATGACCCGCGTCGCCCTCGAGGCTGACAAGCGCGACCACCACCCGGAGTGGTCGAATGTCTATGACCGGGTCGAAATCCTTCTGACCACCCACGACGCCGGCGGCGTCACTGACAGGGATCTGGAGCTGGCTCGCTTCATCGATCGGGCTGCCGAAGCGGCAGGCGTCGCCGGGTGAGTCGGGCGGGCCGGGTCGCCGGCAAGCGGGTGCTGATCTCCGGCGCGGCCGGCGGACTGGGCCGGGCCATGGCGCGGCGTCTGGCCGAGGAGGGCGCGAGCCTGGCCCTGACCGACATCGACGGCGACGCCGTGGCCGCCCTAGCCGAGGCAATCAATGCCGATCATCCCGGCTGTGCCTTCGCCTACGCCCACGATGTGGCGGCCGAGGCCGACTGGATGCGAGTCGTCGCTGACGCCGCGCGCGACCTAGGCGGGCTGTCGGTTCTGATCAACAATGCGGGGATCGGCGGAGAGCTGGTCTGGGCCGAGCAGGATACGGTCGAGTACTGGCGCCGCATGCAGGCGATCAATCAGGAATCGGTGATGCTGGGCTGCAAGCACGCGCTGCCGCACCTGCGCGAGGCGCAACCGGCCTCGATCATCAACATTTCCTCGATCGCGGGACTGGCGGCGGCGCCGGGCATGGGCGCCTATAACGCAACCAAGGCGGCCGTATGGATGTACACCAAGACCGTGGCCCTGGAATGCGCCAAGGCCGGCTGGGACATCCGCGCCAATTCCATCCATCCGGTCTTCATCAAGACGCCGATCCTCGATCCCTTCATCGCCCATGCCGGCGGCGACGAGGCCAAGGCGCACGAGCGGCTGGCCCGCGGCATTCCCCTGAAACGCATCGGCGAGCCCGACGACGTCGCCTGGGCGGTGGTCTATCTGGCCTCGGACGAAAGCCGTTTCATCACCGGAACCGAGCTCAAGATCGACGGCGGCATGCTGGCGCAGTGAGCCGCAGCGAAACGGCGACTATCACCGCCCTTGGTACTGAACAGCGACTTTCGTCTCGCTAGTTACATTATAACAGTGTAGGACGCACGCATGTCCGTGGGCCCAGACACACTGATGCTGTCCCTGATCGGTGGCGGCTTTCTGGCGGCCGCCTTGCACGCGGCCCTGCCCATGCATTGGCTGCCGTTTGTTCTGGTCGGGCGCGCTCAGGGATGGACCGGGCGCCGGACGCTCTGCGCCGCCGCCGCCGCCGCCTTCGCCCATGTGCTGTCCACGGCCGCCGTTGGGGCCCTTATCATTGCGGCGGGCCTTGCGCTCGATCACTGGCTGAGGGGCGTGCTTCCTTATCTGGCGGGCGGCTCTCTGGTGGCGCTGGGGGCCTGGTATGTCCGCCGCGCTCTGCGCCGGCCGGCGCGAGGCGTTGGGGCGCAAGCCGTGGCGGCCAAGCCCACGCTCGGCCACGGACACGCCGCGGCCTTCTGGGGGCTTGTCGTGATGCTGGCCGCCTCGCCGGGCGAGGTTCTGCTGCCGCTTTATCTCGGCGGGGCCGGCGAAGGAGCGCTGGCCCTACTGGGGTTGACCCTGGCTTTCTGGGCAGGTTCGACCCTGGGCATGGTGGCGCTCACCGGGTTGGCTTGGGCCGGAGCGGCGGCCCTGAGACTGGAACGGTTAGCCCGCTGGGAAGGCTGGATTCTCGGCCTTGGCCTGATCGGCGTGGGGGCGGTGATCCTCTTCCATCCACACTGACCGCGACCTATCGGACCGGCTCGGGTTCATACCGAGATAGAGTCCCGCTAGGCGTCGATCCGAGCCTGGCCTCCGAGTTTCAGGACGTCGCCCTGCACGGGGTCGTTTGGAGCTTTGCGCGGCGGCGCGGCCTTGCCGCCGAACCGATCCGCCAGGGCGAAGACGAAGGGATTCAGCGCGATCGACATCAGGGCGGCCGACAGAACCAGATCCTGGGTCTCGCGACTCATGGCGCCCAGATAGACGCTGACGCCGGCCAGCAGGAACGTGAACTCGCCGATCTGGGCCAAGGCGGCGGCGACCGTGAAACTGGATTTTCGATCCAGCTTGAAGGCGGCGGTGATCGCGAGGGCGGCCAGCGACTTGCCAACCACGACGATCCCGAGCACCCCCAGCACCGCGCCAGGCTCGCGTACAACGATCGACGGGTCGAAAAGCATTCCCACTGACACGAAAAACAGCACGGCGAAGGCGTCGCGCAGGGGCAAGGAGCGCTCCGCTGCATTGTGACCCAGCGGCGTGCCGTTCAGGACCAGGCCGGCCACGAAGGCGCCGAGCGCGAAGGACGCGCCGAACACGGCATAGGCTAGCCAGGCGATGCCCAGTGCGATCGACAGCACGCCCAAGGTGAACAGCTCTCGCGACTTGGTGTGGGCGATCCGCACCAGGAGCCATGGCAGAACGCGGCCTCCGACCACGAACATCAGGCCGACAAAGACCGCAACCTTAAGCAAGGTCAAACCGATGGAGCCCGCAACCGCCCCAGCGTGGAACGCCTGATCCGTCGGAAGGACGATCAGCGGCAGCAGCACCAGGGCGACAACGATGACCAAATCCTCGACGATCAGCCAGCCGACGGCGATCTGACCCACCTCGGTCCTGATCTGCTTGCGTTCTTCAAGCGCGCGAAGCAGCACCACGGTTGAGGCGACCGAAAGGGAAAAGCCCAGGAGCGCCGACTCCAGATGCCCCACGCCCAGCAACAGGCCCAGCCCCCAGCCCAGCAGCGTAGCCGCGGTGATCTGGGCCAGTGCGCCAGGCAGGGCGACGCGCCGGACGCGCATCAGATCCTGGGGCGAGAAATGCAGTCCCACCCCGAACATCAACAGGATAATGCCGATCTCGGCCAGCTGTGGGGCCAGTTCGGCGTCGGCGACATATCCGGGGGTGAAGGGGCCGACCACAATGCCCGCGACGAGATATCCGACCAGCGGAGACAGCCGCAGACGATTGGCCAACATCCCCAGCACGAAGGCCAGGACGAACCCGCCGACAAGCGTCATGATCAGGCTGTCGGCATGCGGCATCGGCGCTCAACGAATGTCGATCTGATGCAGCGAGTATGCGGGGCGCGCCGACGAAAACTCAAGCGGTCGCGCGGGCTTGCCGGCGCCGTCGGCTGATCACGTCAGAGGGACGCAACCTCGAAGCCGCACCCGTCCGCCAGTCGCTCGGCGAGGACGGCGCGGTGGGAGGCGCCGTGATCCGTCTCGAAGCACAAAAGGGCCGCGGCCGTCTCGGCGGCCAGGGCCTCCAGCTCGGCCAGGGCCAGCTGGACCTCGGGTCCGTCAGATGATCGTCGAACAGGGCGCGCATCTCGTCGACCCGGCCCCTGCGGGCGGCGTCGCGGCCAGCCCCTGGGCGTGCCCAGTGCGCGCAGATGGCGATGATCGATACCCTCGGCATTCAGGCTTTCGCTGAGGATCGTCTTGGAGAACCTGCGCGCCGGGAAGCGGCGACAGCGCGCACATCAACCAGCCGCTTCACGCCCGCCGTCTTCAGGGCGTTTGATGACCTGGGTCTGAGTGGCGCCTTCGTAGCCCCTGGTGAACAGTTTCATGGCCGTCAGATCGTAGCTTTCAGCCGCGCGCCACCGCCAGGCATCGTGAACCGATCCCTTGCGTTCAGGTGATCAGTGATAATCTTTTTGCAGTGCGGTGCGTTTCATGATCCGTTCTTCATCCACAAGCCGCCGTCAGCGAGTCGCATGCTCTACACCCTTCACGAACTGGCCTACCAATCGGCCGCTCCCATGCGTTTCTGGGCCCAGATGGGCCGGGACTTCTGGACCTCCCCATTCAATCCGGCCTCCCAGACCGCGATCGGCCGAACGGCCTATGCCTCGGCCGAATTGTTCGAGAGCCTGACGCGTCGCTACGGCAAGCCGGATTGGGGGTTGGAGACCATTCGCGTCGAGGGCCACGAGGTGCGCACGATCGAGGAGGTGGTCTGGTCCTCGCCCTGGTGCCGCCTGGTCCGCTTCACCCGCAATCCCGACGACCTGAAGAAGGCCGGCAAGCCGACCACAGGGCCGAGCGTCCTGATCGTTGCGCCTTTATCAGGCCACTACGCCACCTTGCTACGCGGCACGGTCGAGACCTTCCTGCAGGATCACGAGGTCTATGTCACCGACTGGGAGAACGCCCGCAACGTGCCGGTCCTGGAGGGGAGGTTCGACTTTTTCGACTATATCGACCACGTCCGGATGATGCTGGCCGAGGTCGGGCCGCGCGCTCATGTCGTGGCCGTGTGCCAGCCTGGCCCCCCCGTTCTGGCCGCCGTAGCCCTGATGGCCGAGGACGAGGATCCGGCGCGTCCCGCTTCCATGACCCACATGGGCTCGCCCATCGACGCGCGCCTGTCGCCGACCGTCACCAACAGGCTGGCCGAGGAAAAGCCCTTCGCCTGGTTCCGCTCGAACATGATCCACACCGTGCCCCTGCCCTATCCGGGCTTCGGGCGGCGGGTCTATCCGGGCTTCGTCCAGCTCTACAGCTTCATGTCGATGAACGAGGAGCGCCACATCGACGCCCATCGCCAGTACTTCGAGCATCTGGTCGAGGGCGACGGCGACAGCGTGCTGAAACACCAGGAATTTTACGACGAGTACCTGTCGGTGCTGGACCTGTCTGAAGAGTTTTACCTCCAGACCATCGACATCGTGTTCCAGTCGCACCTTCTCCCCCGGGGCGAGCTGCAGCATCGGGGCCGGCCGATCCGGCCCGCCGCCATCAGCGATGTCGGCCTGATGACCATCGAGGGCGAGAACGACGACATCTCCGGCGTCGGCCAGACTCAGGCGGCGCACGGCCTGTGCCCGAACATCCCCAAGGATCGCCGCGTTCTGCACGTCCAGCCCAGGGTCGGCCATTACGGGGTGTTCAACGGCCGACGCTTTCGCGACGAGATCTATCCCCTGACCCGCGACTTCATCGCCAGCAACGAGGCCCTTTGTGCGCCTTCACGACGGGCAGAGACTGCGGCTTGACGATCAGGGGCCGGAGATCGGCCTCCGCGTCAATCGTCGCGCCCGGCGCATCTCGCTGCGCATCGACGCCCGCTCCGGCGAGGTCATCGCCACCGCCCCTTCCGAACGCTGGTTGAGGGAGGCGGTCGAGTTCGCGCGCTCGCGTCGTGCCTGGATCGTCGCGCGGCAAGCCGCGCGCCCGGCGGCGCACCGGTTCCAGCCTGGCGGCCTGGTGCGCATCGGCGACCGAGACCACAGGTTGGAGGCCGTGGGCGGCTCGGGCGCCGCACGGCTGGTCGAGCATAGGGACGGCCCGCTTATACGCTCGGGCGGCGAAGGCGAGGCCTTTGCTCGGAGGGTCGAGAATCTGCTTCGTCGCGAAGCTCGCGACCGGTTGGAGACGCGGACGCGCGTCCACGAGCGGACGCTGGGCCTGACCCCATCGATAGTGTCGATCATGGACGCCCGATCGCGCTGGGGCAGTTGCACGCCCCAGACCCGCAGCATCCGCTATTCCTGGCGGATCGTGATGGCGCCCGACGCCGTGCTCGACTATCTGGCCGCCCACGAGGTCGCGCACCGAATCTACGCCGACCACAGCCCCGCCTATTGGCGCGTGGTTCACGGCCTGGTTGGCGACCACCGCCCCCACCGCGCCTGGCTACGCGCGCACGGCGCCGCGCTGCACGCGATCAACCGCGGCTAGGAGACCGCGTCTCTCACTCGGCGCGTTCCGGGCGCGGCTCGGCTTCGCGCTCGGCCCGTTTGGCCTGGGCGTCCGCCGCCCAGCGATCGGTCGCCTGATCGAATTCGGTGGCGGCCTCCGACACGCCGGTCGCCACGGCCGCGCCGACACGGGTAGCCTCGTCTGCCACCACCTCGCCCGCCGTCGAAGCGGCCTCGCGGGCCTGGACGGCGGCGTCGCGGGCGCCGGCCTCGACCTGCTGGCCGGTTTCGCGCGTCTCGGCCTCGGCCCGGTCCTGCTCAGGCTCCGTGCACGCCCCGACCAGCCCCAGGCTGGCGGCGGCGACAACGACAGTGAGGGTGCGAAAGGTCATGGGATGGTCTTTCCTCTGCAAAGCAAGCGAAGGCGTAACGCCGTCGACGCCGCCTGCGTTTCGTCCCGATCGCGCGGCGTCCCGGCACGCGAGTATTGACGCCCGGTCGAAACCTTTCGAACAGCAGGGGTTGATGAGCAGGGGCCGTGCCGATGTTCAAACGATTCGGTCAGAAGCCGCGAGCGCCGCGCCTGTGGCCGAAGCTGATCGACGGTCTGGCGGTGCTGGTGGGATCTGCGCCCAGTCGGCCGGCTGGCTGCTGCTGGCCAAACACATGGTGGACGTCAATCAACTGGACTGGGGCGCGCGCGTGAAGGGTAGCGGCATCTTCCTAGAGAGGGGCGCGCTACCCCGACTGGATTGCCGGTCCGGTCGAGCTCGGCGACTATATCGCCCTGGCGATCCTGCCGCTGGTCGCACCGATCGTACCTGGCTGGTCCTCAATCCCCGAGCACGTCTGATGGCGGCGTCGCAATTGCAGCAGCGGGTCGATCCGGAAACCTGACCGCCGGTCGGCACGCGTGGTGGCTGGGGGCGGGCTCGAACCGCCGACCTGTGGGTTATGAATCCACCGCTCTAACCAGCTGAGCTACCCAGCCTCCAGACGCTGACCTCCGAGGGGCCCGCGCGCGAGAGCGAGGCCTATATCGTCCGCGCCGCGTCCGTTCAAGCACAGATCACGCTGGGCGTCAGGCCACAGGAACGGTTGCGGGCGGCCGTCATTCTTGGTTCGCTGCCTTCATCGATCACCGAGGACGTCTCTCCATGCGCCGACCATCGCGCCGCCCCGCCCTTCTCGCCGTCTCCGCCGGCGCCTTGGCCCTCGTGGCTTGTGGAGCCAACGGCCAGGGCGCCGCAACGGCGGCCATCTCCGGCCCACCGCTGGAGACCCGAGACGCCAACGCCCCGAACCAGCGGCCGGCCTTCGAGGGGCAGACCCGCGCGCCTGGCGTGGTCAGCGAACAGGCGGTCAGACACCAGGTGATCGCCTCGGGCCTGGAGCACCCCTGGGGTCTCGCCGAACTGCCCGACGGCCGCTGGCTGGTCACCGAGCGACCCGGTCGCCTGCGCGTCGTGACTGCCCAGGGCCAGATTTCCGAGCCGCTCTCAGGCCTTCCCCGTGTCGATGCGCGCGGCCAGGGCGGTTTGCTGGATGTCGCCATCAGCCCCGGCTTCGCCCAGGACCGTCTGGTCTATTGGGCCTATTCCGAGCCGCGTGACGGCGGCAACGCCACCTCGGTAGCCCGCGCCCGTCTGTCGGACGACGCCACGAGTGTGGAAAACGTCCAGGTCATCTTCCGCGCCGAGCCGATCTATGACGGCGACAAGCATTTCGGTTCGGCCCTGGCCTTCGATCAGGCCGGCCATCTGTTCATCACCCTGGGCGACCGCTCCGACGCCCCAATGCGGCCCCAGGCCCAGGACCTGGGCTCGCATATGGGCAAGGTGATCCGCATCAACGCCGACGGCTCGGTCCCGAGCGACAATCCTTTCGTCGGCCAGGACGGCGCCCGGCCCGAGATCTGGTCGCTGGGCCACCGCAATGTCCAGGGTGCGGCCATGCGCGGCAATCAGCTTTGGACCGTGGAACACGGCACGCGCGGTGGCGACGAGTTGAACCTGACCGAGGCTGGCCAGAACTACGGCTGGCCGGACGCCGCCTACGGCATCGAGTATCGCGGCGGGGCGATCAATGACGGCCAGACCCAGCGCGAGGGCACCGAGCAGCCGGTCTATTATTGGGACCCGAGCCCGGCGCTCGGCAACATGACCGTCTACCAGGGCGCCATGTTCCCCGGCTGGGACGGCAACCTGCTGATCGCCGCCCTGCGTGACGAACGGCTGATCCGGCTGGTGATGGACGGCGACCGCGTTGTCGGCGAGGAGCATCTGCTGATGGACCTGGACGAGCGTATCCGCAGCGTCGCCGTGGCTGCTGACGGGGCTGTCTGGGTCATCACCGACGAGGACGACGGCAAGCTGGTGCGCGTTGTCGGAGAGTCATGACATAACGGCGAAGCGCCCGCCTCGACAAACGGACCCTGACGGCGCCAACATCGTCATCCGCGCGAAGCTCGGACCTTCAGTCGTCCGACGCCCTGTTCGCCAGGGGGTGGTGGCGGTGGACGACTTCGACCAGGCGGTCGCCCGCCACATGGGTGTAGATCTGGGTGGTCGAGATGTCGGCGTGGCCGAGGAAGGTCTGGACCACGCGCAGGTCCGCGCCGCCGTCCAGCAGGTGGGTGGCGAAGGCGTGGCGGAGCACATGCGGGCTCACCCGGGCCGGGTCGATGCCGGCGCGCGAAGCGGCCTGATCCAGAAGCTGGGCGAAGCGCCGCGGCGTCAGGTGGCCTTTTGCGCCGCGGGAGGGGAACAGCCAAGGGCTGTCGGGGACGTCAGGATTGCGCGCAGCGTCTCGGGCGGCCAGCCAGTCGGAGACGGCCGTGCGCGCGGCGGCGTTGAGGGGGGCCATCCGCTCCTTGCCGCCCTTGCCGCGCACGATGAGGAAGGCGGGGTCGCGCCGGACGGCCTCGACCTGCAGGGTCAGCAGTTCGGAGACCCGAAGGCCGGAGGCGTAGGCCAGTTCAACTAGGGCTGTGAGGCGCAGGGCGCCGGAGGTGTCGCCCTCGGCCGCGGCGGCGATCAGCCGCTCGACCTCGACCCGTTCCAGCACCTTGGGCAGTGAACGGCCGCGCCTCGGCGCGTCGAGGCGGCTGGAGGGATCGTCCGCTCGCCAGCCCTCGCCCAGGACGAACCGATAGAATTGGCGCACCGCTGAGCGACGGCGGCTTTGTGTCGCTGGGGACAGCCCCCGCTCGGCCAGAGCTCTGAACCAGCGCTCGACCGCAGAGGCGTCGGCGTCCATCAGCCCGGCCTCAAGATGGGAGTCGGCGTCTGACAGGTCGCGGGCGTAGGCCGACAGGGTGAGGGGCGAGGCGTCGCGCTCGACCGCCATCATCTCTAGAAAGGCCTCGACCTGGGGCGTCACCGCCACGCTTCCTCACGATTTCGGGTCGAGCCTGAACGCGACCTGGGTCATAACGCCTGACCATGTCCGCGCACGCCGCACAAGCCAAGCCTCACGCCGCCGCGCGTCGCACTGTCGCGCTGGTGGGGCTGATGGGGGTGGGCAAGTCGAGCGTGGGCCGCCGCCTGGCTCAGCGCCTCGGCCTGCCTTTCGTCGACGCCGACGTCGAGATCGAGCGGGCCGCTGCGAGAAGCGTCGCTGACATCTTCGCCGAGTTGGGAGAAGCCGAGTTCCGGGCCGGGGAGGCGCGGGTGATCCGCCGCCTTCTGGAAGGCCCCCCGCATGTGCTGGCGACCGGCGGCGGGGCGATGCTGAACCCCGAGACCCGCGCCCTGCTCAAGGAGAGGACGACTACCGTGTGGCTGAGGGCCGATCCGGCTGTGATCGCCGAGCGCGTCAGCCGGCGCGACACGCGGCCGCTGTTGCGCGGCAAGGATGCGAAGGCGGTTCTGGGCGCATTGGCCGAGACGCGCTATCCGATCTACGCTGAAGCGCACCTGGCTGTCGAGGTCGGCGCCGGGCCCCATGGGCAGGCGGTGACGGCCATCGTGGAGGCGCTCGACGCCCACGCACGGAAACGAGGCCGGTGAGCGCGGATCGCATCATCACCGTGGGAGGCACAGGCGGATTCAAGCCTTATGAGGTGGTCATTGGGGCGGGGGCGCTGCTGCGCTCGGGCGAGCGCCTGAAGACCGCGATCGGTCGCGACCGCTGCGTAGTCGTGGCCGACGAGACGGTGCGGGGTCTGTATGGAGCGACCCTGACGGCTGTGCTGGCCGAGGCGGGCGTTCGGGCCGAGATCATCGCCGTGCCCGCAGGCGAGCGATCCAAGAGCTTCACCGAACTGGAACGGGTGCTGGATGCCTTCGGCACGCTGCGGCTGGATCGCAAGGACTGCGTGGTGTCCCTGGGCGGCGGGGTGGTCGGGGACCTGGCAGGGCTTGCGGCGGCGTTGTGGATGCGCGGGATCGGGGTTATTCACATCCCCACGAGTTTGCTCGCTCAGGTTGACAGCTCCGTCGGCGGCAAGACAGCCATCGACACGCCACGGGGCAAGAACCTGGTGGGGGTGTTCCACCAGCCGCGGCTGGTGGTTGCGGACACCGGTCTGTTGGCGACCCTGCCGGAACGCCAGCTGCGTTCTGGTTGGGCCGAGGTGATCAAGCACGGGCTGATCTGCGATCCCGACTTCTTCGGCTGGCTGGAGGGCGAGGGTGCGGTCGGGGCTCGTGGGGATGTGGCCGCCCTGGCGCGAGCGGTGGAGCGGTCAGTCGAGATCAAGGCGACCGTTGTCGCCGAAGACGAGAAAGAGGCAGGGCGCCGCGCCCTGCTGAACCTTGGCCACACGTTCGGCCACGCGCTGGAGGCCGAACTGGACTTCGACGAAGCGACGATGAGCCACGGCGAGGCGGTGGCCATCGGTTGTGCGCTGGCGTTCCGGCTGTCGGTGCGGATGGGGCTGGCGTCGGACGACGATGCCAGCCGAGCCGAGGCGGTGCTTGCGGCGGCAGGATTGCCGACCCGACTGGACCGGAGATGCTTCAAAGCGACACGACTGGTTGAGCGCATGCTCAGCGACAAGAAGGCCGAGGCTGGACGACTGACCCTGGTGCTGGCGCGCAGCATTGGCCAGGCTTTCGTAGCTCGCCAGGTCGATGCGGCGACCGTTGAGGCTTTCCTGAAGGAGGAAGGCGCGGACTGACATCAGTCGACGGCGCGGCAGTCGGTGGCCTGCCGGGTGCTGGATCTCCAGCTGGCGTTGATCCCCTGGCCGCGCAATTCATAGCCTGAAGCGAGGTACCAGATGCCTTCGGTCGCCCGTTCCTGGCGCAGGTCCACAGCCTCGCCGTTCGACTGGCGGACCGTGGCCATCTGTCGGGCATTGTCGAAGTCGACGGTCAGCCGCTCGCCGTTGTTGCAGATGTAGACGGTTCGCACGACGCGATTGGTGATCCGGTCCTGAAGTTCGGCGCCGGTGCGCTTGCGGGCCGTCTGAGCTTCGAGGGCGCGCTCCTTCACCTCGGCGCCGCTATCGGGAGCGCTGCGTGGGCCAGGGCCGCAGGCGGCGAGGATCGCGAGCACGGCGACGGACACGGGGATGAAGCTGCGCACGGTCATTGGCGAGGAACGCCAGTCAAGCGCAGCCGTTCCGACCCCGCCGGGCGCGGAAGAAGCCGCGCAGCATCTGCGCCGCCTCCTCGGACAACAGTCCGCTTTCGATCCGCGGCCGCCAGTGGATCGTCGGCTGGTCGTAGAGGCGCGGTCCGTGAGCCAGCGCCCCGCCCTTGGGATCGTCCGCGCCCCAGACCACCCGGCCGATGCGGGCGTGGCTAATCGCGCCCGCGCACATGGCGCAGGGCTCGAGCGTCACATAGAGGGTGAGGCCGGTCAGGCGGTAATTGCCGCGCGCCCGGCCGCCCGCGCGCAGGGCGACGATCTCGGCATGGGCGGTCGGATCGTGGTCGCCGATGGGCCGGTTGGCGCCGGTCGCGACCACCTCGCCGCTCGCCTCATCGACCAGGACGGCGCCGATCGGGGCCTCGCCCGCCTCCGCCGCCGCTTGCGCGAGGTCCAGCGCCATGCGCATGAACCGCTCATCATGGATCGCCATCCCAAAGACAGCGCCCGGACCCCGCGTCCGCGTCAAGACGAAAAGCGCCCGGACGGGTTCAAGCCCCGCACCGAAGGCGGTAGGCCCGGCATCAAGGAGCGCCCCGGCGGGAAGCCGGGCGGAAAACCCGGAACCGGAAAGTCCGGCGACAAGACCGCCGCACCTCCTCTGCGTCAGGAGCGGATCGCCAAGGTGATGGCGCGCGCGGGCATCGCGTCGCGCCGCGAGGTCGAGCGGCTGATCGGCCTGGGCAAGGTGGCGCTGAACGGCCGCATCCTGGACACGGCCGCCACCCTGGTGACCCGCGACGACGTGATCACCGTGGACGGCAAGCCAATCGGCTCGGCCCAGGCGACGCGGGTGTGGCGCTATCACAAACCGGTTGGTCTGATGACCACCCACAATGATCCGGCCGGCCGGCCGACGGTGTTCGACAGCCTGCCCTCGACCCTGCCGCGCGTGATCTCGGTCGGGCGGCTGGACATCAATTCCGAGGGTCTGCTCCTGCTGACCAACGACGGCGAGCTGAGCCGGGCGCTGGAGATGCCGACCACGGGCTGGGTGCGCCAGTACAGGGCGCGGGCGCGGGGCCGCGCGACCCAGGCGGACCTCGACAAGCTGAAGGACGGCTGCGTGGTCGACGGGGTGCGTTATGGCCCGATCGAGGCGACGCTCGACAAGGCCAAGGAGAGCACGCGCGACGACGAGCGCGGCGGGGCCAACCTCTGGGTCTCGGTGTCGATCACCGAGGGCAAGAACCGCGAGGTCCGTAAGGTGCTGGAGAGCATCGGCCTGACCGTCAACCGGCTGATCCGCCTTGCCTATGGGCCGTTCCAGCTAGGCACCCTGCCGCTGGGTTCGGTCGAGGAGGTGGGGCCGCGCGTGATCCGCGAGCTGCTGGGCGACCATATCCGGCCCGAGACCCTGCCAACCGGAAACACGGTCGAAACCCCGGCGCCGATCCCGGGGCGCCGTCCGCAGGGGGCGATCATCAAGGGCCGCTCGGGCTCGGCCATTTCGGACCCGTCGCGCAAGCCCAGCCGGGTGCGCGCGGCCGAGGCGGCGGCCGAGGACGGCGCCCAGCGCGCCGACCGGCCCGCCAAGAAGCCCGGCTGGGCCAAGGCGGCGCCGCGAACCGACGCGCGGCCGAAGCGCCCGTTCAAACCGCGCGACGGCCAGGAGGGCGAGCGCCTGAAACGGGACTTCAAGCCCAGAGACGGGGCGACCAGAGACTTCAAGGCGAGGGATGGGGCG
>CAZITK010000007.1:0-4935 GCA_964542145.1 uncultured Brevundimonas sp. | reverse complement strand
GGGGCGACCAGAGACTTCAAGGCGAGGGATGGGGCGGCCAGAGAGGGCGGCCGCGAGGATCGGCCCAAACGGGACTTCAAACCCCGCGGCGAAGGCGGCGGCGCGGATCGGCCGAAGCGCGACTTCAAGCCGCGTTCGAATGCGGAGCGCCCCTCGGGAGAGCGCGGCGGGGATCGGCCGGGCGGACGTCCCGGCGGCAAGCCGGGCGGAAGGCCGGGTTCCGGCCCTCGCGGCTTTGGCGGGAAACCCGGCGGCAAGCCGGGCGGCGCCCGTCCCGGCGGCGCGCCTCGGGGGCCGCGCGGTCCCGGCGGCCCGCGCAAGGGCTAGGGCGTGCGGATCGTCGGCGGCGCCTTTCGCGGGCGGGCGTTGAACGCGCCCGAGAGCCAGGGCACGCGCCCAACCTCGGACCGGGCGCGTCAAGCCATCTTCAATGTGCTGGAGCATGCGACGTGGTCCGAAGCGCTGGCCGGGGCGCGGGTGCTCGACCTCTACGCCGGGTCCGGCGCCCTGGGTTTCGAGGCGATCAGCCGGGGCGCCGGCTTCTGCCTGTTCGTGGAGACGGACGACGGCGCGCGCGGCGCCATCCGCGAGAACGCCGAGGCCTTCGGCCTGTTCGGCAAGACGCGGGTTCATCGGCGAAGCGCGACCGACCTGGGCGTCCGGCCGGGGTCGGCCGGCGAGGCCTTCGACCTGGCCTTTCTCGATCCGCCCTATCGACAGGGGCTGGGCGAACAGACCCTGGCCCGGCTGGTCGAGGGCGACTGGCTGAAGCCCGGGGCGATGGTGGTGTATGAGCGCGGCTCGGACGAGCCGGAGATTGACACGCCCGGCTATGAACGCCTCGATGCCCGCGACTATGGCGCGGCGCGGGTGCTGTTCCTGAGACGCGCCGCCTGAAGGGGCGGACCATGATTGATCGACGGGGACTGATGACGGGGGCGGCCGGCTTGGGGCTGGTGGGGGTGGCGGGGTGCGCGACCACCTCGCCCGACAGGCGGCAGCCGACCTGGCGTCAGGTGGCGGCCATGCCCTTGGCCATTCAGGAGATCTACGCCGCCGAGTGGAACGGGCGGATCCTCACCGCCGGCGGGCTGGACCAGGGGGAGGATGGGCGGCTGTTCATCAGCGATCGCAGCTTCCTCTATGACCCCGGCGCCAATCTGTGGGCCGAGACTGCCCGGCTGCCCAGCCCGCGCCACCATCCGATGATCGTCTCGGTCGCCGGGGCGGTGTTCGCGCTGGGCGGCTATGGCCGGTCAGAGACGGGCGATTGGACCTCCATGACCGAGGGCTGGGCGCTGGAAGGCGACGGCTGGCGCGAGGTAACGCGCTTGCCCGCGCCCCAGGCGGAGACGGTCGGGCTGGGCCACGACGGACGCATCCACCTGATCGGAGGGCGCGCGCCGAAAGGGGCCGCGAACGGCGGCTGGAACGATCAGGGCGACATCGCCACCCATCGTGTGTTCGAGCCCTTGTCTGCCCAGTGGAGCGAGCGCGCGCCGCTGCCGATGGCCCGGAACAGCGCCGCCGGCGTCGCCCATGACGGCGCCCTTTGGGTGGCCGGCGGCCGCAAGGTCGAGGGCGGGGGCACGGGGCGGCTGGACCGCTATGACCCGATCGCTGACCGCTGGGAGATTCGGGCGCCGATCCCGCCGTCCACCAACGGACAGCAGGTCGGCGGTGGGCTGGCCTTGGGGATATTGGATCCTGGACGACTAGCGGCTTTCGGCGGCGAATGGTTCGCGCCTGGAGGCGGCGGCGTCTTCGGCGAGACCTGGCTTTATGACATTAACGCCGACGCCTGGTCGGCCGGGCCGCCCATGCCGAACGCGCGCCACGGTCTGGCGGCCTTGTCGATTGACGGCCAGGTCTATGCGCTCGGGGGCGGTGCGCGGGTCGGTGGCGGAGCCGCCAGTTCGATCATGGAGGTGTTGAGCCTCTGACGCCCACCAATCCGCGCCGCGCGCGTTGACCGCTTGAAGGGTATCCGCTATAGGCCCGCGCTCTTCGACATTTCCGCGCCGTGGACAGGCGTCCGCGGCGTTTCCGTTTGATAGGTTCTGCACCCGATGGCCAACAACCCCGGCGCCAAGAAGGCGATCCGCAAGATCGCCGCCCGGACCGAAGTGAACAAGGCGCGCCGCACTCGCGTGCGCACCTATCTGCGCAAATTCCAGGAAGCCGTGACCGGCGGGGACAAGGACGCGGCCAAGACCGCCTTCATCGCGGCCCAGTCCGAGCTGATGCGCGCTGTCTCCAAGGGCGTGGTTCACAAGAACACGGGTTCACGCAAGGTCTCGCGTCTGGCCGCCCAGCTGAAGAAGCTGTCGGCCGCCTGATCTGCACATCCGTCGATACATTGGCGGAAATTAGAGCGTTTTCAACGGCGAAGCAGCAAATGCTGCTTCGCCGTTTCGCTGTCCGACGTTAAGTCGCCTCAGATCTGTACGGCCAAAATCGCTCCGCGTACTGTGGCCGAAATCTGTTTTCCCTAGGCGCTGTCTGGGCTTGCGCGAGTCAAGATTTTTATCCTCTCGAATCGACTCGAATCAGCGTTGACGCCCCCCCTACGACCGGTAACTTTGAAGCTCTGACGCACCCCGCTGCGGCGCCTGGCGCCCAGGTCACGGGGGACGGCGGGAAAGTGAGCTTCCGCCGGCTCAGCAGTCTGATCTCCAGGGCGTCCCCGCCCGCCGAGCCCTTGGTTCGGCGGACAGGAGAAGTCGTCCCTGAACCTGACCAGGCTGGATTTGGTGGCGACTTGAAGGATCGAGAGCGAGCATGGCGGGGAGCTTGGGGACGCAGCCGACGGGACAGTCGATGGGCATGACCGATCCTGACCTCATTTGGTCAGAGGCGGCCCAACGTCTGCGCGCGGAAATCGGCGAGGGCGCCTTTTCGTCCTATATCGCGCCGTCGGCGGTGCGCTGCGACACCACGGGCCAGCTGATCCTGGTGACCCCGACCGCCTATGCCCGCGATTGGGTCAGAAAGAATGCGCTGCGCCGTATAAACGAGCTATGGCTGGCCTATGATCGGTCGTCACGCCGGCTGGACGTGCGCTGTCGGGCCGAGATCGGATCGGCTCCGCCGGTCGGTTTGGGTGGCCGACCGGCGCCTGGGGCGGGCGCTCAGACGCCGGCCTTTCGCGCGCCCACTGTGGCCCAACCGTCAGTCGACAGCCCGCGCGCCGTGCGCGCCGCCGGCCTTCAGGAACGTCTGACCTTCGACACCTTCGTGGAGGGGACAGGCAACGCCTTCGCCCTGGCCATCGCGCGCCAGACGGCCGCCTGGGCCGAGGGGCATTTCAACCCGATCTTCCTGTGCGGCCCTTATGGATATGGCAAGACCCACCTGTTGAACGCCATCGCCTGGGAAGCCCAGAGGCTGAGGCCTGATGCCAAGGTGGTCTATCTGACCTCCGAACGCTTCCTGACTACCTTCGTGCGTGCCGTGCAAGACCGGCAGACCGCCGCCTTCAAGGATGGGCTGCGGACGGCCGACATGCTGCTGCTGGACGATGTACAGATGCTGGCGGGCAAGACCCAGACTCAGGAAGAGCTGCTGGCGACGCTTACCGCTCTGATGGAGGACGGCAAGAAGGTGGTCCTGGCCGCCGATCGCGCGCCTCTGGCCCTGACCGACATGGAGCAAAGGCTGCGCTCGCATCTGTCGTCGGGCCTGACCTGCCCGGTCGAGCCGGCGGACCGCGACCTCAGGCTGCAGCTGGCGGCGCGGCGGCTGAGGTCCCTGGCGGAGATCGGCCTAGTCGAGGGCGAGGCGCGGCCGGAGGTTCTCGAACACCTGGTCGAGCGCACCCCCGGCACGATGCGCGAGCTGGAAGGCGCCATCAACACGCTGGCGGCAGCCGCCGGTCGCCGGCTGGCGGGGCTGACCCTGGAAGAGGCGCAAGGGCTGTTGGGCGCGGCGCTGCGTTCCGGGCCGGAACGCCGCATCACTGTTGATGAAATCCAGAAAGTCACGGCGGAACACTTCGGCCTGAAACAGGCGGACCTGCTCAGCGAACGCCGCACCCGAACCATCGCCCGGCCGCGGCAAATCGCCATGTATCTGTGCAAACAGAACACCACGCGGTCCTATCCGGATATCGGGCGCCGGTTCGGCGGTCGGGACCACACCACGGTGCTGCACGGCGTGCGCCGCATCGAGGAGATGCTGGGCTCCGACGAGCAGATCGCGCGCGACGTCGAGGCGCTGATGCGGAAGCTGAGGGGCTAGGCTCGAAGTGACGAGCGGCGAGATAGGCGCCTGCCGCGACTGAGTTCGACTGTCGCACAGGTAAAAAATCTTGGCCTGTCACTCGCCACTCGCCACTCGCCACTTCCCTCCCCCGCCCAAGCCGCTAATGTCCCAGCCACTTCAAGATGCGGCGTCCGCCGCCGCCAGACAGACGTCCCGGGGCGTGAACCTATGCAGCTGACCATCGAACGCTCGGCCCTCATCAAGGCCCTGGGCCACGTGCAGAGCGTGGTGGAGCGCAGGAACACCATTCCGATCCTGTCCAATGTCCTCTTGTCGGCAGGGCGGGACCGACTGTCGTTCGCGGCCACCGACCTGGATATGGAGATGGTCGACGAGGCCGAGGCCGTCGTGAACGTCGAGGGCCAGATCACCGCCCCGGCGCATACCCTGTACGAGATTGTCAGGAAGCTGCCCGACGGGGCCGAGGTGTCGCTGAGCTATTCCGGCGACGATCCCAGGCTCGTGATTTCCGCCGGGCGGTCGCGGTTCAATCTTCCCGTATTGCCGGCGGGGGATTTCCCGGTGATGTCGTCGGAGGCCGGCGGCGCGCGCTTCACCCTGGCGCGCGAGGAACTGGCCCGGCTGATCGACAAGACCCGTTTCGCCGTCTCGACCGAAGAGACGCGCTATTATCTGAACGGCCTTTATCTCCACACAGGGGCCGCGGGCGGG
>CAZITK010000006.1:0-25908 GCA_964542145.1 uncultured Brevundimonas sp. | reverse complement strand
CGGCCGTCGGTGGCCACGTCGCGGCGCAGGGTGGTGACCTCGAACGGCCGCCGGTTGGCAATGGCGGTCACCGTGCCGTGGCTGAGCCCGGTCGGCGCCGACTTCAGCCCGGCGGCCTTCAGAGCCTCGACCACCCGGTCGGGCGTCAGCCGGGTGGCGATGTCGATGTCCTGCCCCTCCGGCCATGCCGTCTCGGGATCGCGCTCGTCCCCATCCATCTCCAGATCGGAGGCCAAGTCCGCCTGGCTGGGCGTCAGGCCCATGACGGCGTTCCTGACGCAGCCGCCCACGAAGCGGGCGCAATTGAGCCCGCCCGCCGCCTCAAGGGCCGCCATCACCGCCCGCGTCTCGGCCCTCTCCAGCCACCACGGCCGGCCGATGGTCGCGCCCGTTTCGCCGTCGCTCACGCCGCGTCCTCCTTCAACTCGGGATGAA
Organism: uncultured Brevundimonas sp.; assembly: GCA_964542145.1. Lineage (GTDB taxonomy): Bacteria > Pseudomonadota > Alphaproteobacteria > Caulobacterales > Caulobacteraceae > Brevundimonas. The sequence goes on along the minus strand of CAZITK010000006.1, from coordinate 25,473 downwards.
GCCGCAGCGCCAGCGCCCGCAGCATGCCGGCCGTCGCGCCCCAGATGTAGCGCTCGCCCCAGGGCATGGCCCAATAGCTTCGCTCATGGCCAGCGAAGACCTGCATGTCACGGCGATGATTTGAGGTGTCCATCAGCCAGTCAAACGGCGCCTCGAACACATCGGCCACCTCGCCGGGATCCAGCACGGGCGAAAAGCCCGGCCGCACCCAGCCGACCACCGGCGTGACGACGAAGCCGGTCACGGTCCGGTAGCTGTCGGACAGACCCAGCGGCTCCACGTCGGTCGGCGGCAGGCCGACTTCCTCGTACGCCTCGCGCAGCGCCGCCTGAACCGCCGTTTCGCCGGGCTCCAGCCGGCCGCCGGGAAAGGCGATCTGGCCGGTGTGGCGGACCAGGCGGTCCGAGCGTCGGGTGAGCAGCAGGGTCGTCCCCTCCGCCCGATTCATCACCGGGATCAGCACCGCCGCCGGGCGCAGAAGCTGATCAGTCGGCAGATAATCTGGATTCAGATCGTGATCGCCGAGGTTGGGGATAGCGTCGGCCCGCCAGCGCTCGATCGGGTCCAGACATCCAGCCAGCCGCGCCTTCATCGCGGCGCTCATGGCCGCCCATCCAGCCGGCCTAGGGTGAACCGCTCACCGCCGGAGCTCACCCAAAGATGTTCATTTTCGGTCTCGGCCATCTCGACCAGTTCGTAGAAGACTGCTCGCTCGATCCGCGCTTCCAACCCACGTCGCACATGCACATAGGGGGCCGGCTCGCCAGTCCCGGCGTCGATCTCCACCCGCAGGGGATTGTCGGCCCCTGCAACGGTCTCGTCGTCGACATCGGTCGTGAAGACCAGGTCCGCGCCACGACGCTCGATCGCCACGGCGCGGAAGGGGACGTCTTCAACCGTGATCCGCAGCTTCTCGACCGGCGTGACAAGGTGGTAGCCGTCCGGATCCCGTCTCAGAACCGTCGAGAACAGCCGCACCAGCTCGGGTCGGCCGATGGGCGAACCTTCGTGCAGCCATACACCGTCACGGCGGATGACGATGTCGATCTCGCCGCAGTGAGGCGGGTTCCACAGATGGACCGGCGGCAGCGCCCGGCCCTTGTCCCCCCCTACGGCATCAACCATTCCGGCCAGGCCGCGCTTCTTGTCAGGCATGGAACTCATGGCTGCATGATTAGGCGCCGCCTCGATCGGATGAAAGAGTCAGGCCGAACGAACCACGCCTTGGGGTGCCGCGTTCCCGCACCCCCGCCAGAACAATCGCGCTGGATCGACTGGGCCCGGCAGGCGAGGTCCGACGATCTGAGCAAACCCCAGCGGTCCGAAAAAACCGAGGTCCCCGACCAGCAAGACCCCCGCCACACGGCGCGCGCGCGCCGCCTCGGTCGCCGCCTCAACCAGTCGCGCGCCAATTCCGTCCGAGCGCCGCGACCGCTCCACGGCGATGGGTCCCAGGAACAGCGCGGGCGTGTCGCCGATCAAGATGTCCCATAGCCGCACAGAGCCGATCACGCCGCCGGCGTCACAGGCCACAAACCCCAAAGCCGGCGAGCGCCCCTCGCGCAGCCGCTCGGCCGTCTTGGCGAAACGGCCAGGGCCGAAGGCGCGCGTCACCACCGCATCGATCGCGACGGCGTCGAAGGCGGCCTCGCCCCGAATTTCGGCGGCCGGAGTATGGAGCGCGGTCTGGATCATGAGGGCGGCGCCGTCTAGGGCGGCTCCACCCTGCCGTCAAACGGATTCAGAAGGGCGAGAAATCGGGCTTGCGTTTCTGACTGAAGGCCATGAAGGCCTCCATGGCCTCGGGACTCTTCATCTGGGCGTCGAAGGTCTGGCCCTCGACCTGCATCCGCGCCCACAGGGCCTCGGCATCGCGCATCAGCCGCTTTGTCGCCCGCAGGGAATTGGGCGCCCGTTCAGCCAGAGCCGCCGCCAGGGTTCGCGCCACGGCCTCGGCCTCGGCCGCCGGAACCGCTCGATTGGCCAAGCCCCAGGCCAGAGCCGTGCGTCCGTCGATCGGCTCGCCCAGGGCGAACACCTCGAAGGCCCGCTGATGCCCCAGCGCCGCAGGCAGCAGCAGACTCGACGCCGCCTCGGGCGCCAGCGCGAGGTTGACGAACGGTGCGGACAAGAGAGCGTCTTCGGCTACGACCACCAGATCGCAGTTCAGCAGCAGGGTCAGGCCGATGCCAACCGCCCGGCCACGCACCGCCGCTACCGCAGGCTTGTCCAGATCGGCCAGAGCCTTGAGGAACCGGAACACGGGGCCCTCGTCGCTCATCTCTCCGCCCGAGGCCGAAGCGATGGCCACAAAGTCGGCGATGTCGTTTCCGGCCGAGAAACTTTCGCCCTCGGCGGTGAACAGCAAGACGCGCACCGAAGCGTCGCTTTGAGCGTCTTCAACCGCTTCGACCATGGCGGCGTACATGGCCTGAGTGATGGCGTTCTTCTTCTCCGGCCGGTTCAGCCGAATCTCGACGATCGCTCCGTCACGCCGGACCTTGATCTCGTTCATGTCTCGTTCTCCCAGAGCCAGTCGCCCGCCACCAATCAACGCCCTGAGCGTCGGCTTTGCGTTCGGCGTCCCCGCGCCGTTCCAGATAGCGCAGATGGGCCAAAGCTTCACCCGTGGCCATGGCGTAGACGCCCTCGCCCACCGGCCGCGCGAACAGGGCGGGAAAGACATCCACCGCCCGCGCCGGCTCAGTCAGCCGGCGCCGCAGCCGCTTCAACGCCACCTCATGGCCGCGTAGCAGGGCTTCCAACCGCGCGTGCACGCCGGTGAACGGCTCGCCATGCGAAGGCAGCACGAACAAATCCGGCGGCAGCTCGACCAGTAGGCGGCGGCAGGCCTCCATCCAGTCACCCAGCGGATCCGCGAGAGGCTCGGTCGGCCATACGGAAACATTGGAGCTGATTTTCGGCAGCACCTGGTCGCCCGAGATGAACACCCCGTCGTCCAGCCGCATCAGGCCGATGTGCTCGGGCGAGTGGCCCTCTCCCGCCACCAGCCGCCAGGCGCGTCCGTCGATCGTCAGGGTGTCGCCCCCTATGAGCCGGCGGTAGCGGGCCGGCATCGGCGCCACGCCCAGGGCGAAGCGGCCATAGCCCGCTCGCCAGCGCTCGATTCGTTCATCGTCCCAGCCGGATGCGCGATAAAAGGCGGCTCCCGCCTCCGGGGCAGGGCCCGTTTCGGCCAGCAGCATTCGCGCGGTTGCATATTCGAGCCGTGACATGAGCAGGGGCGCCTGAAACCGCTCACACAGCCAGCCAACCAGGCCGATATGGTCGGGGTGCATGTGCGTCACGAGCACCCGCGTAACCGCCTTCGCGCCCAGCGGTCCGGCCAGCGCTTCTTCCCAGGCCGCGCGACTGTCCGCCGTATTCAGACCGGTATCGACGATCAGCCAGCCATCGCCATCCTTCAGCGCCCAGACGTTCACATGATCCAGCGCCATCGGCAAAGGAAGGCGAAGCCACCTCACGCCCTCGGCGACCTCCACCGCTTGGCCGGACCTCGGCGGCGGCGGTCCGCAATAGGACAGGCCCCGCCACGTCTCACGCGGCTTCGCATGCGGAGGTCCGTCGGCCAAAGGGTGGGTCTCCAATAAAAACTCGCCCTGACACTGCGCCGCCGCCGCTTCCGCGTCAAAACCTGAACGCGATACAGCCCTGTTCTCGACAGATCGTTGCGGCTTGACCCGATGACGAGCGTTCGCCAAGCCTGTGCTCGCCTTAGATATTCAGAGGGAAGTCCGATGTCGCGTTACGCCATGGCCCAGGCGGGCATGCTGCTCACCCTGGTCGCCTTCTCGCCGATCCCCGCGGCCGCCCAGGAGGCAGCCCCAGCTAAAGACATTCCCGTGGAGGACGGGCGGTTAAATCGCGATGTCTCGCGATCGCGCGGCAATCCGGCCCCAGCTCAGGCTCGGACTCCCGAGCAGGTCGCCGCCGCCGCCGCCGAGGCGTTCTCCGCTGCGGGGCTGGCCTGCGACGTGACGGCGTCTCGAGAAATCGGCCTCATGCCAGATGGGGCCAGTGTTATCGAAGCGGCCTGCGCTACCGGCCTTGGGCAGATCGTCGTCACCTCGACGCCACCCACTGTCTTGAACTGCCTAACCGTCTCGGTACAGGCCAACCAGGCGCTAGCCCAGAACCCTCAAGCCACGCCGCCTCGCTGCGAACTGCCGGAGAACGCCAATGCGGTCGCCGGTGTCCAGCCGTGGACCCAGGCGCTTGGCATCCGTTGTACGGTCGATGATGCTCGCTGGATCGGCCGGACCGGATCAAATCTCGACAGATACGAGATCGGGTGTAGCGGTGCTGACGGGTACTGGATCGAGGTGGCGCAGGACGGCACGCCCGCCTCCAAACTGGAGTGCCTGCAGATTCCCGCAGGCGCCGGAACCTGCGAGTTCACAACGCCTGCCGAATCGGCAGCCGGCATCCAGGCCAGACTCGTGGGGTCTCCAGCAGCGGATTGCGCCGCGACCGAGGTCCGCTACATGGGCGCCAATCCCAATGGTCGCTTCTATGAGCTAAAGTGTTCTACGGGCGCCGGCCAGGTCGTGCGCCTCGCGGACGACGGCGGCTTCCAACAAGCCTATGACTGCGCGCAGGCGGCGAATATCGGCGATGGATGCCAGCTGTCGGACGGCCAGGCCGCCATGGCCGCACAGAATGAACGGCGCGCCGGCCTGCTGGCGGGATTGGGCAAGCCTTGCACGGCCACCGACCAGCGCCTTATCGGCCAAGAAAGCGGCGGCGCGCACCGCGAAGTCGTTGAATTCAAGTGTTCCGACGCGCCTCTTGGCGTGATCGCCCTGTTTGCCGCCGAGGGTGCTCCTGGGAGCGAAGCGATCGATTGCCTGACAGCGAAGGGCCGCAGCCTGACTTGTCAGTTCACTACCGAGGACGACATCAAGGACGCGCAGAGCCGGATGCTTCAGGCCGCCGGCCGCAACTGCGCGGTGGCGGATTATCGAGTGATCGGACTGATGGACGGGCGCGCCGGCCAGGTGATTGAGGTCAAATGCAGCGACGGCGCGGGATTCATCGGTGAATTCCCCGCGACTCGCGACCGGGTGGGTGATGTGCAAACCTGTGCTCGCGCGGAATCCCTGGGAGACAGCTGCGAACTCTAAGGGGCGCCTGGACCGCACTGAAGCCATGCTAACGCCCGCCGGTCGTCCGGCGGACGTTATGCTTGCCGCCCACGATACGGCCGCCTAAGCCATCGGTCATGCGCATCGCCACATGGAACGTGAATTCGGTCAACGCTCGCCTGCAAACCGTCTTGGCGTGGCTGGAGGCGGCCGAGCCTGACGTCGTCTGTCTCCAGGAGATCAAGTGCGTCGACGACAAGTTCCCGCGAGAGCCGATTGAAGCGCTCGGCTACAATATCGAAACCCACGGCCAGAAGACTTACAACGGAGTCGCCATCCTTTCGAAGTTCCCGATGGAGGTTGTCCGGCGCGGCCTGCCCGGAGACGAGGCGGATGAACAGGCCCGCTATATCGAGGCGGTAATCGAGGCGCCCCGACCGCTGAGGGTCGGCGGGCTCTACCTGCCCAACGGCAATCCGATTGGTACCGAGAAATTCGCCTACAAGTTGGCCTGGTTCGAGCGGCTGCAGCGTCATGCAGCCGCGCTGCTGACGCTGGAGGAAAGCGTCGTCCTGTGTGGCGACTACAACGTCATTCCGACGCCCGACGACGCCCGCAACCCAGCCGCCTGGACCAATGACGCCCTGTTTCAGCCTCAGAGCCGCGCCGCGTTTCGGGCTCTGAAATATCTCGGTCTGTCCGACGCGCACGACCTCGGAAACGAGCCGCCGGGAACCTACACCTTCTGGGATTATCAGGGCGCCGCCTGGCCGCGCGACCACGGCATCCGCATCGATTTCCATCTTCTGTCGCCCCAGGCGGCCGACCGCTTCGTGGCGATCGAAACCCACCGCGACGCCCGCGACATGGAGAAGCCCTCCGATCATGTGCCGGTGGTCGTGACGCTGGCTCATTGAAGACCTTTTTCCTCGCACACTTCGCCCCGCCCCGTCGTCCAGGCTGAGGACGGTCAAGCTTGCCGCAGAACGCCTTTTCGGCGTATGGCGCGCGCATTAGAACAAAATGCCAGGATGCGCCGCGCTATGAGCATGACCCTTTTCGATTCGCCGTCATTTTCGAACCATGAAGGTCTGCACGCCTTTTTCGACGAAAAGACCGGGCTCAAGGCCATCATCGCCGTCCACTCGACCGCGCGCGGCGCGGCCGTCGGCGGTACCCGGATGTGGAAATACGGCTCCACGGCCGAAGCGCTGGAGGACGTGCTGCGCCTGTCCAAGGGCATGAGCTACAAGAACGCCATGGCCGACCTCGAGATGGGCGGCGGCAAGTCGGTGATCATCGGCGATTCCAAGACCCAGAAGACGCCGGAACTGTTCCAGGCCTTCGGTCGCGCCGTCCACACCCTGGGCGGCTCCTACTATGCAGCCGAGGATGTCGGCGTGTCGGTGGCCGATGTGGCTGAGGCCCGCAAGGTCACCCCTTATGTTGTCGGCCTCGCGGACGGGGCCTGGGGCTCGGGAGACCCGAGCCCGGTGACAGCCGAGGGCGTGTTCCGGTCGACACTGGTGGTGGCCAAGCGCCTGTGGAAACAGGACGACCTGACCGGGCTGACGGTGGCTATCCAGGGCGTGGGTCACGTCGGCGGTTATCTGGCCGACAAGCTCGCAAAGGCCGGCGCCAAGTTGGTGCTGACCGACGTGAATCAGGAGCTGCTGAGCGAGGTCGCATCGCGGACCCACGGCGAGATCGTGGCGCCGGACGCCATCTATGACGTCAAAGCCGACATCTACGCTCCCTGCGCTCTAGGCGCGACCCTGAACCCCCAGACCCTGGACCGGATCGGCGCCAAGGCCGTAGTCGGCGCCGCCAATAACCAACTGGCCACTCCGGACGTCGGGCAGATGCTGTTCGAACGCGGCGTTGTCTATGCGCCGGATTATGTCGTCAACGGCGGCGGCATCATCAATGTGGCTTCGGAGCTCAACGCCCGCCAGACGGGCGGCGCCTATGACCCCGCCTGGGTCGAGCACAAGCTGAGCCGCCTGATGGAAACCCTTGAAGAGGTGTTGGATCGCTCGGCCACTGAGAAGCGCCCCACTCACCAGATCGCCGACGCCATCGCCGAGGCGCGCATTGCGGCGGCGGCCGAACAGAAGAGCCGACGCCTGGTGGCGTGATCCATTCTCCCGTTCGCGCGGCATGTGTGGCGGCGCGTGCGTCGGTGCGTGTCGGAGGAGTACTGCGGGGCTGAACGTGGCTAGAGCCGCGCCTTCACTTCACGGACCACGGCTGCGGCGGTGATGCCGAATTTGTCATAGAGCACCTCGGCGGGGGCGCTGGCGCCGAAGCCGGACATGCCGACGAAGCCGCCGTCCTCGCCAATGAAGCGGTCCCAGCCTTGGCGGATGGCGGCCTCCACGGCGACACGCACGGTGTCGCGACCGATAGTTTCGCGCCTATAGCCGGCGTCCTGGTCCTCGAACAACTCGAAACACGGGACGGAGACGACCCGGGTGGGCACGCCCTCGGCCTCCAGCTGCTGCTGCGCGTCAAGGGCGATGGCGACTTCCGTGCCTGTACCGAAGATCGTCGCCCTGGCCTCGCCCGAGGCGGCTTTCAATTCATAGGCGCCGCGCGCCGACAGGTTTTCCGAGGCGGCCTCGAGTCGCACCGCCGGCGTCTTCTGCCGTGACAGGGCCAGGGCCGAGGGGGTGGTCTTCGATTCCAGCGCGATCTTCCAGCACTCGAAGGCCTCAACCGTATCGGCGGGGCGGAAGACATTGAGGTTGGGGATGGCGCGCAGCGCCGCCAGGTGTTCGACCGGCTGATGGGTCGGGCCGTCTTCCCCCAGGCCGATGGAATCGTGGGTGAGGACGTGGATCACCCGGATGCCCATCAGGGCCGCCAGGCGGATCGAAGGGCGGCTGTAGTCCGAGAACACCATAAAGGTACCGCCATAGGGTATGATCCCGCCGTGCAGCGCCATGCCGTTCATCGCCGCCGCCATACCGTGCTCGCGAATGCCCCAGTTGACGTAGCGCCCGGCATAGTCGGGCGCGTCCAGGGTTTCGGTCCCCTTGACGAAGGTGTTGTTTGAGCCGGTCAGGTCGGCCGAGCCGCCGATCAGTTCGGGGATGGCCTGAAACACCGTCTCCAGCGTCGCGCCCGAGGACTGGCGCGTGGCCTGGGAGGGGGTGGCGTCAATCAGGGTGGCGAAGCCGGCGTCCAGCTGATCGAAGGCGTCCTCCGGCAGGTCGCCGGCCATCGCGCGGGTGAAATCGGCGCTCTGGGGGTGGATTTCAAGCCGCTGCTCCCAAGCCTGGCGAGCCTTGGCGCCGCGGCGGCCGACAGCCTTCCAGGCCCTGGCCACGTCTTCGGGGATGTCGAAAGGATCGTGATCCCAGCTCAGACCCAGGCGAGTGGCGGCGATCTCGGCGGCGCCCAGGGCCGCGCCGTGCGTCTTGTGACTGCCCTCCATGGTGGCGGCGCCGCGTCCGATCTTGGTCTTGCAGGCGATCAGGGTCGGCTTTTCCTGCTTTGTCGCCCATTTCAGCGCGCGCCGGATCTGGCCCTGGTCATGGCCGTCGATGGCCCGGACCGCCCAGCCCGAGGCCTTGAAGCGCGCCAGCTGGTCGGTGGCGTCCGACAGCCCGACGGAGCCGTCGATGGTAATGTCGTTGTCGTCCCACAGCACCGTCAGCCGGTTCAGCCTTAGCCGTCCCGCGAGCGACAACGCCTCTTGGCTGATGCCTTCCATGAGGCAGCCGTCGCCCGTGATGACCCAGGTGCGATGATCCACCAGTTCCGAGCCATATCGCGCCGCCAGGTGGCGTTCGGCGATGGCGAAGCCGACCGCGTTGGCGAAGCCCTGGCCCAGCGGTCCCGTGGTGGTCTCGACGCCCGGCATGTGGCCGTACTCCGGGTGCCCGGCGGTGCGGGCGCCCCATTGGCGAAAGTTGGACAACTCCTCGCGCGTCGCAGCCTTGTAGCCGGTCAGGTGCAGGAGGGCGTAGATCAACATCGAGCCGTGGCCGGCCGACAGGATAAAACGGTCGCGGTCGGCCCAATCCGGCCGCGAGGCGTCGAACTTCAGGTGTTTGGAGAACAGCTCGGTGGCGACATCGGCCATGCCCATGGGCATTCCGGGGTGACCGCTCCCGGCCTGCTCGACGGCGTCCATGGCCAGCACCCGGATAGCGTCCGCCATGCGGCGAGCGGTAGGCTTGGCTTTGGGCGCGACGGGAGCCATGGCGATTCACCTTGCTTGCGGCTGGAAATGGGAGCTCGGCCGCTTTACCCCAGGGCGCCGGCGGGTTCTATACGCAGACTGGAGGAAAGCGCCGAATGGCCGACGCCACCCAAGCCGCCAAGGCCCGTTTGGACCGAGCCCTCGCCGAGCTGGAGCGCAAGGTTTCCGCACGCCTGGCCGCTCCTGCGGCCACGCGTACGTCGTTTCCGGACGATGACCTGTTCGCCCAGACGCCGCACGATCCGCGCGCTGATGACCGCGTCGCCGAGCTGGAAAGCGCCGCCCACGACGCCATCCACGCCCTGACGGAGGCGTCGGATGCCCTGAGAGTCGCCATGGCCGACGCCGGCGCGATACGCGGAGCGACCGTCTGATGGCCACAGTGACGATCGAGGTTAACGGCCGGCCCTACGCCATAGGCTGCGCCGACGGCCAGGAAGAGCGCGTCCGCCTCTTGGCCAGCCAGTTCGACAGCCATGTTCGCCGTGTGGCGAGCGAGGTGGGCCAGGTGGGCGATATCCGCCTGTTCCTGATGGCCTCGCTGATCCTGGCTGACGAGTTGCATGAAGCGCGCGCGGCGCCTCTCCCGGCACGGACCAGCTCAGCGGCGGAGAACGCCGCTAAAGATCTGGTGCAGGCGCCTCCGACGGCTCCAGAGCCTGGCCTGGCCGAAGCGCTGAATGCCGCTGCGGCGCGGATCGAGCGTTTGGCGGCAAGCCTCGGATAAAGGCGAGGGGAGCGGGACGGGGACCTCATCGCCCAACCCCCCTCGGTTTTAGCGGGCGCGCGCGTCCGCCTGCGGACAGACATACACCCAAACCTTCACCGTGCGCGAAGAGAATCCCATGAGGCGAATGTTGCGTACGAAAGCAGCTTGTGAGCAGGAAGCTGGAGGCCTATCTTGCAGGCTGGCGGGACGGCTGCGGTTCATGTCGGAGGCGACACATCCCAGCGACCTTAATCGTCTCGAAGGGAGCTGTCCCTGTCCAGGCTCGAGGGCTTGGGCACACGGCGCCCACCTGGTCTAACCAGGTCGAGGGGATAGAACAGTCCTCAACGGTCCTCGCGGCGCCCGCCAACCTTGGCTCGAAAGCACGCTATCTCCCGCAACGCGGTCGCTCTCTGCTCGAGCGCAAAGCAGCGCTCTATCGCTCGGTTCGCGGTTTGAGCGCGCCACCGTGACCGTTTCCATTAAATCCGAGTTGCGGGCGCGGATGCGCGCCGAACGGAAGCGGCTGGGGGGGCTGGATTCCGATGCGTCGATACGGTTGGCCGGCCACGCCGGCGCCTTGCCGCCGGCGGACATGGTGGCGATCTATTCACCGATCGGGTCCGAGATGGACACCGCCGCCCTGGCCCGCGCCCTGATTGCCCAGGGTCGCGCCCTGTGTCTGCCCGTGGTCATCCAGCGAGACGCCCCCATGGACTTCCGCCGCTGGTCGCCGGGCGAACCGCTGGAACTGGACGTGGCAGGCGTCCCCTCACCCCTGCCTCTGGCTGAGACGGTGTTTCCTGACCTGATCCTGACTCCGCTCTTGGCCTTTGACGCCACCGGGGCGCGGCTGGGTCAGGGCGGCGGCTGTTACGACCGGACGTTCGCGGCGATGCCGGAAGTGGTCCGTGTGGGATTGGCCTATGCCGGGCAAGAGGTCGCGACCCTGGCCGTTGAACCCCATGACGTGCGCCTGGATGGCATGCTGACGGAAGCCGGCTTCGTCCGTATATCCCATTGACATATCCCGGCGCGGGAGCCACATTTGTCATATGTCCGCGCGCCTGAAAGCCACGATCTTCAAGTCCAACCGGTCCCAAGCCGTCCGCCTCCCCAAGGCCGTGGCGTTTCCAGAAGGCGTCAAGGAAGTGACGGTGATCCAGGAGGGCAAAACCCTTCGCCTGGTGCCCACTAATGCCCTGTGGGACGATTTCTTTGCCGAGCCGGGTATCGACTTCCGCATTGCGGAAGACGTCATCGACGATTCGCCGCCGCTCCGGCTGGACTGAGTGTATCTGCTGGACTCGGACATCTGCGTTCGCCTTCTGCGCAATCGGTCTCCCGAGGCGGCCGAGCGCGTGAACGCTCATGCAGGAGAGCTTTTCACCTCAACGATCGTGCGCCATGAGCTGGTTCACGGAGCTCTCCTGTCGGCCCGCCCTGTTGAACAGCGTGAGGCTCTCGAAACCCTGCTGTCTCGGCTGACGCTGTTGGAGTTTGATGGATTGGCTGCGGATCATGCCGCCGACATCAAGGCTGACCTCCAGATGCGAGGGCTCATGATCAGCGCCAACGACCTCCTCATCGCGGGGCACGCCCGCAGCCGCGCCATGATCGTGGTCACTGGCAACCTGCGCGAGTTCTCGCGGGTCGCCGGCCTGCGCTGTGAAGACTGGCCGGCGGGACCGGCGGGACCCTATCTATGAGACTTGCCTTTTTCGGAGACGTTGTCGGCAAGTCGGGACGGGACGGGCTCAGCGACCATCTGCCCGGCCTGCGACGCGACCTGAAGCTCGATTTCGTGGTGGTCAACGCCGAGAACGCGGCGGGCGGCTTTGGCATCACCGAGAACACCGCGCGCGACCTCTATGACGCCGGCGCCGATGTCCTGACGCTCGGCAACCACAGTTGGGACCAGCGCGAGGCCCTGACCTATATCGTGCGCGAGCCGCGTCTGATCCGCCCGGCCAACTATCCGAAGCTGATGGACGCGCCGGGGCGAGGCGCCGATGTCTTCACCCTGGCCGACGGGCGGCGCGTGCTGGTCATCAACATCCTCGGTCGCGTGCACATGGACCCGATGGACGATCCCTTCTCAGCCGCCGAGCGTGAACTGGAGGCCGCGCCGCTCGGCGTCGTCGCCGACGCGGTGATCGTCGACATCCACGCTGAGATCACTTCGGAAAAGATGGCCATGGGCCACTTCTGCGACGGCCGGGCCAGCCTGGTGGTTGGCACCCACACCCATGTCCCCACCGCCGACGCCCAGATCCTGCCCGGCGGAACCGCCTATCAGACCGACGCCGGCGGCTGTTGCGACTACGACTCGGTAATCGGCAATGACAAGGAAGAGCCCCTGCGCCGCTTCACCACCCGCCTGTCCGGCGGCCGCTATGCGCCGGCCAACGGCCCGGCCACGGTCTGCGGCGTCTATGTCGAAACTGACGACCGGACGGGACTGGCCACGCGGGTCGAGCCGATACGTGTTGGCGGACGGCTCAAGCAGGCGATACCGGAGGTCGCTTGACGGAATAGATTACGCATGTAATCTCCATCGGATTACGAACGTAATCCTGGGAGGGATCGATGCGCAGATCGATATTGGCGACTATGGGCGTGGCGCTGGTGACCGCGCCCGAAGTGGCCTTCGCGGCTGATCGCTTGGGCGCCGGAGACATCCTGCTCTATTCCAATTATATTGCTCAGGCGATGATGATCGCCATGGTAGGGGCGGCTCTGGCGGCAATCGCCATCACGGTCAGAAAGGTCACCTCAGGTCCGACATTGACCGGTGGCTCGGCCTTCATTTCGGCCTTACGGCTCGGCGCACCTTTGCTGGGCCTGCTGGGCGCCATGCAGACGGTCTTCGACACCTTCATCGGTCTCGCCAACATCGGCGCCGGCGTTTCCTTCATCGCCCTGACCCCCATTTTCGCGGAGGGAACGCTGGTCTTCATTGTCGGCCTGATCACCGGCATCGTCGCCGTGGTCTGCCACGCGGTGGTGGAGGCGCGCATAGACCGCGCGGTGCTGTCATCCTGAGCGGACCGGCTGTCACCGAGGCCGAGAGCGTGGTGATGGCCGCGCTCTGGCGGCGCGGCCCACTCTCCTTCGCCGATCTGATCGACGAGGTGCGGCGCGGCTCGGCCTGGGGCGACGCCACCATCAAGACCCTGCTCAACCGGCTGATGCGGAAAGGCGCGGTCCGCTCGATCAAGGCCGAGGGCCGCCAGCGCTATCATCCCGCCCTCAGCCGCGACGCTTACGTGACCGGCGAGGTCGACGCCCTGGTGCAACGCCTGTTCGGCGGAGACCGGATGGCGTTGGCGGAACATCTAATGAGAAGCCGTTCCTCACCCGCGTAGCGGGCGAGGGGGACCGCGAAGCGGTGGCGGGGGACAAGCCGCGAGCGGCGGCGTGTGGGGTCGGCCCCTCCACCATGCTCCGCATGGCCCCCTCCCCCGAAGCTTCGCATCGGGGAGGACAAGATCCTGAGATTGACGGCGGCGCACAAAGAGCTCACTGGCGCCGCCGTCATGACCGTCGCCCTTCGCCCCGAGACCCGCGCCACGCTCAAGGAACTGGCCGCCCTGGCGTGGCCGGTGATCCTGTCGCGGGTGGGCATCATGGTCATGGGCTTGACCGACGCCATCGTGGTCGGGCGCCATTCGGGGGTGGAGCTGGCCTATCACTCCCTGGCCTGGGCCCCGACCTCCATCGTCCTGACCACGGCGGTGGGCCTGCTGATGGGCGTCCAGGTCATGACCGCCCGTATGATCGGCGAGGGCCGCCGCGAGGAGGCCGGGGCCGTCCTGCGTCGCGGCCTCAGCTATGCCCTCCAGCTTGGTGTCGCGGCCGGTCTGGCCATGGCCCTGGCCGGGCCGTGGGCCATGACCCGGATCGGGCTGGAAGAAGGCCTGGGCGAGGGCGCCGGGCCGGCCCTGATCGTCTTTTCCCTGTCGCTGCCCTTCTATCTCGTCTCCATGGCGGCGCTGTTCTTCCTGGAGGCCCTGGGCCACCCCAAGCCGGGCATGATCGCCATGTGGGTCGCCAACGGCATCAACCTGGCTCTGAACCTGTGGCTGGTGCCGGGGCTGTCCGGCCTGCCAGTGGACGGCGCCACGGCCTCGGCGTGGGCCACCTTCGGGGCGCGGGCGGCGTTGGCGGGGTTCCTGATCCTCTACATCCTGCACCTGCCCCAGGCGCGGGCGCTGGGGGTCTTCGCGCGACCGCCGCGCGATCCCGTCGCCGGCCGCGAGCAGAGGAAGATCGGCTTTGGCACAGGCGCCTCCTTTTTCATCGAGGTCGGGGCCTTCTCCGGACTGACTCTGGTGGCGGGCCAGCTGGGCGCGCTGGAGACCTCGGCCTGGGCGGTGGTGCTGAACATCTCGGCCATCGTCTTCATGGTGCCGATGGGTTTGAGCTCAGCGACCGCCGTGCTGGTCGGCCGGGCTTATGGCGCCAGGGATCGGGCCGGCGTCATCCGAGCGGGAACCTGCGGGCTGTTCGCGGTCACGGCCATCGCCGCCCTGATCGGCCTGGTGGTCTGGCCGACCGCGCCGTTGCTGGTCGGAGCCTACACTCAAGAGGCGGCGCTGCTCGCCATCGCGGCCCCGGCGCTGATCCTGGCCACCCTGTTCTTCGTCGCCGACGGCATCCAGGTCGTCGCCGCCCTGGCCGTGCGCGCGGCGGGCGACGTTTGGTGGCCGACTATCATGCACATCTTCAGCTATGGCGCCGTGATGTTGCCGCTCGGCTATATCCTGGGTCGTAGCCTGGGATACGGGGTCGATGGCATGGTCTGGTCCGTCATCGTCGCCAGCCTGATCTCGGCGACCCTTTTGACGGGACGGTTTGTGCGCGTTGCTAGGCGGCTGCCGGCCTGACTTTCTCCAAAGGACGGAGACGGGGACCACGAGTGGTGGAGGGGCTGTGTCCGCAAGCACCGGCTTCGTCGCCGCGCCCTCCGTCACGGCTCCGCCGCGCCACCTGCCATCGCTAAGCGACGGTAAGGAAAGGAGGTCACCGCACCCCGAGGATCCAGCCCTCTTCGGCCTCTACGGCCTCGCGCGTCGCTTCGTCCACATCGGCGGGCGGCGCGAACAGGGCCGCCAGCTCGCCCTTGTCGTCCAGCCGCGCGAAATGCTCGGCGGCGGCCTCGACCGAGGCTTGGTCCTTGAACTGGCCAGGCTCGGGGCTGGAGGCGACCATCGCGGGCCACGCCTCGACCACCAGGGCCGACAGCGGGGCCACGTCCTCCGCCGTCAGGGCCCGCCAGCCCGTGCCGAAAGGCCAAACCGTGCCGGTGGTCCCCAGCCGCTCCAGCAGACGTCGCACCATCGGCTGGCCGATCAGCGCCAGGCCGCCGGTCGCGCCGGCGCCGTGCATCTGCCAGGTCCCTTTGAGCTGGACCTTGCCGGCGCGGGCCCGGCGCTCGGTCTCGCGCATCTCGGGGATGTCGGCCGGATGCTCCTTCGGCTTGGTCGAGGACAGCCAGCGCTGGGTCTGGCGCGCCGGGGCGCCCCACATCGGCCAGGCCTCGTCGGTCATCAGCCGGTTGATCTTGGCCGCCACTTGATAACGGTTGTTGGTGTTGTCGGCTTTGTCGATCACATTCGAGGCTGTGAACTTGCTCATGGCCGCCCAAGGCTCGCCGGTCAGCTTGAGCCGTTCGGCTGTGCCGCCCGGCCAGCCCAGCGGGAAGTCGAAGCCGATCAGGGCGCGGTCGCCCCGCTTGGCAAGGTCGTCCAGGATGGTGGCCAACAGCGCCTCGCCCTCGGCGCGGGTCGCGGCGTTGTGGGTTTCGGTCTTCAGCCGCAGGCGCACGTCGCGCTTGGCCACGCCGATCCACAGGGACTGGTCGCCAATCTTCTTGCCCTCGGCGGCGGTCCAAATGGCGATGACATAGGCGTCGAAAAGGCGGGCCACGGCGGGGCTCCCGAAACAGGGGATGGCGAAGGGATCGCGCCTTCTAGACCCTGACGCGCGGGACCGGAAGGTCGCGCGCTATTTCAGCAACGCCTCGACATGGCTCAGCCAGCGGCGGCCCAGGCGCAGGGCCTCGGGCGGCGAACCGGCCGGCGTCGGCAGGCCGGTGGTCCACAGGCTCAGTTCGAATTCGGGATGGCGCGGATCGTCGAAGATCAGGCGCAGCACCACCTGCTCGGCGTCCGGCGCCATGACGTCCAGCTGTTTCCGCTGCTCGCCGCGTCGCACGCGCGCCACCACATGGCCGTCGACGATCAGCTCGGCCCCGTCGATCTCGTCAAACTCATAGATCAGGCCGCCGCTCCCGCCGTTCCAAAGCACCACAAGCTGCCCCGACTGGAAATCCAGGGCCGCCGCCTTGCCTTCCGCGGGCGCCAGCGCCTCGGCCTCCGCGCTGTCACCCAGCGCCTTCCTCAGCGCTCGACGCAGCCGTCTCTCGGGCTCCATCCACCAGGCCAGGGCCAGGCCAAGCGTCGTCAGGGCCGCCGCCCCAAGGGCCGCGAGCAGAATGATGCGGATCGCCTCCACCGCGTACGGCCCTCCCCGGCCCCGATGTCACAGGAACGACAGCCTAGCGCCATTCACCAGCCCGCGAAATCAGCGCTGCGCCAGATCGTTCGGGATCGGCCCGGCGCCCGACGGCAGGGCGGCCGCCGGATTTCGCAGAAAGACGGCAACGTCGGCGAACACCCGCACGGACTGGCTGTCGCGGTTCAGGATGTGATAGCCTTCGGGGTACCAGACGGTACGCATGTTTGGCGGTGCGCCGGCCCGCCTCAGCGCCAGGGCCATCGGCGCCTTTTTTATTATCTCGTCATGCGCACCATAGGCCAGAAAGGTCGGCGCCCTGACCTGACCCAGCTTCACGCTGGCGCTCTCCATCAGGTCGACCAGGCCCGACAGGGTGTCGAATCGGGTGGCGCGGATCATCAACGGATCGCGACTCATGCGGCGCAATTCGGCGGTGTTGTCCGTGGGGCGGATGTCTCGCACGGCGAACTCGGGTGGCTCGACTGCGAACGACCCGGCCGCCCGGGCCGCCGCCCACAAGCCCGCGCGATTGAATATCGACTGGCTGGACCAGCCCCAGACAGCCGGCGCCAGCAAAATGGCCCGATCCGCGTCGGGCGGACGGTCGGAGGCGAAGGCCGATATTGTCACCGCCCCACCCATGCTCTCGCCGGCGACGCCCAGTATCCGTCCCGGCTTCGCCGCGCGGATCAGGCCGGCCGCCACTCGCAGGTCTTGGACCATGCGCTCTTCCCCGGCCCAGACCCCGCGCCCCGGCGCCCCGCCAAAACCGCGCTGGTCATAGGCCCAGGTCTCAACCCCCATCTCCGCCCAGGCCGGCCCGGCCCGGTGGAACGACATCGAATGGTCGTTCATTCCGTGCAGGCCCAGGATCACGCCCCATGGCTCGGTCGCACCGCGCCATACCCGGAACGGCAGCTCGGCGCCGTCGTCCATGACCAGGGTCTCGCGCCCGATCCGCGCCCCGCCGAACCCCGCGGGGGGACTCAGAGGCGCCTGCACAGCCAGCGGCGCGCAGGCGGAAAGGCTGGCGAGGCTCAGAGAAGCGATGACGCTGCGGCGCGTGGCGGTCACCAAGCGGCCCTCGTCGCAAGGATATGCGCTTCATCAGGCACACGGCCACACACCGCCCAAAAGCTTGTTATCCCGAAAGGCGCGCCAGCGACTATCCGGGACCAGGGGAGCCGCGGCATGCGTGGTCCCGGCTCGCCGCTTCGCGTCGGCCGGGATGACAAACCCTGAATAGGATCGATGCCGGGGGCGTGCCCGCGCATGACGGCATGAGCCGTGGCGCTCACCCCAGCAACTCCCCGACCCGTCCGCGCAACCACGGGATCACCTCGGCCTCGAACCACGGGTGTCTTTTCAGCCAGGCCGTGTTGCGCCACGAAGGATGTGGCAACGGCAGGATATCCGGCGCGAAGTCCCTCCAGCGCGCCACCGTCCCGGTCATGGTCGGCCCGAACCGTTCCCTCAGAGCCCAGGCCTGAGCATGGCCGCCCACCAGCAAGGTCAACTCCATCCTCGGAAGAGACTCCAGCAACCTCGGTCGCCACAACTCGGCGCACCGACGCGGCGGCGGATAATCTCCGCCTTTCGGCGCTGTCCCCGGATAGCAGAAGGCCTGGGCCGCTACCCCGATCCGCCGGTCGCCATAGAAGGTTTCGCAATCGACGCCCATCCAGTCGCGCAACCGGTCGCCAGACGGATCGGTGAATGGCAGCCCGCTCTCATGCACGCGCCGCCCCGGCGCCTGGCCGCAGATCAAAAGCCGCGTCTCGGGAAAGACCCTGACGACCGGCCGGGGCTCATGCCCGAGCTCCCCGGCGCAGGCGCGACAGGCGCGGATGTCGGCGAGAACGGCGTCCAGACTCATTCCGTCTCAGGCGCGCCTCCGGCCTCGGGCAGCTTCAGCCGGATCACACCCTTGAAGGCGTTCGGATCAACGGCCTTGCCCTTCTTGGTGATAGCCAGCCGACCCTCCCGCGCCAATGCGACGGCTACGGCCCGCACGCGCGGCATCATCCGCTGCCACCGCTCGGGCTCCAGGTCCTTGGCCACCTCGGAAGGACAGATACTCTTGCCCGCATCACGCTGGGCCAATTTTTCGAAGATGGCGGCTTCGATCGGATCGGTCATGTCGCCTATATGGCGACTGCGAACAGCGGAAAAAAGCCATGGCCTCAAGTAACGCGAGGCGCGATAGGCCATGAAAAGACGGATGGCCCACTGTTAGCGCGAGGCGCGAGAGGGCAAGGAGAAAGCGATGGTGGCGAAGATCACGGTCTCGCAAGGCGAGTTCGCCGGCTGGCAGACCTACGACACCCACGGCGCCTTCGATAAGGTTGTCGGTCCGTTCTATTTCCGCCCCGATCCCGACGGGCGCATGCGTTGCGCCTTCCGCGCCGAGGCCAAGCACATGAACATCGGCGGCCGCATGCACGGCGGCTGCCTGATGACTTTCGCCGACATCGCCCTGTTTCAGACCGCCTATCAGGAGATGGAGGGAGCCTCCGGCGTAACCGTCCAGCTGGATTCCGCCTTCATCGACGGCGCCTATGAGGGCGAATTGATCGAGGCGACCGGCGAGGTGGTGCGTGCCGGAAAGAGCCTGATCTTCGTGCGTGGCCAAATCGAGACCGCCGGCCGCACCCTGATGACGTTTTCAGGGGTGATCAGGAAATTCGAGAAGCGCTGACGATGTCGCCAGCCTCCATGCACGTTCACTCGCGGCGTGAGCAGAAAAAGGTTGGGCGTCCCGGCCTCTGCCCGCTGACGTCGTCTATGCCACGGCTTCGTCATCGTCGCCTGCAGGCCTGCTCCGCTTGGGCATCGATCTGATCTGCGGGAGCAACTGTTCTTTGAAAACCGCATGGAGTCGAATCAGCTCCGACAGTGGATTTTCATGATCATCGACGCGCAGATCCCAAATCGGGTAATCTTCTTGGTCCATGACATAAATGGTCGCTGACCGCTCCCCTTCGAGATCACCGCCAGCTTCGATGCCAGCGGCGAGGACGGATATGAATCTTTCCTCGAGAGGGCGGCCGTAACTCTTTTCGTAAGCTTGGGATGCCGCCTTGACGACGTGCTGCCCAGCCAGTCTGTTGCCCTGAACAGAATATGCGTCACCAACGAGATGACCACGCCAGGCCACGGTCTGGGCGCCGGTATGCACTGCGATCTCGCCGTTACGGTCGACCAGGGCGAACTGCCGCTTTTCAAGACCCGGATCCATGGCGGCCATCATCGCCCCGACACGCTCGGCCGACCAGCCTCTTCGAAGCAGGACCAGCCCTTCCAGACCAATATACGGGTTGACGGTCGCCTGAGTAGCGATGGCTCCGACGCCGCTTGCAGCATGCGCCAACAGCTTTCCGACGCCGACCATCGCTGTCGCGGCGGCCACGCCCATCTGGCCGGTATCGGGACACCTCGCAACGATCGAAAACGTCATTCCGCCGGTCCTATGGTTGAACTGTTCTCAGTGCCTTGGCCAATACACGAGAAACAGCATGGCCAGCGTTGCGGCAGTCCAGGGTCTGCCACAATCACTGTCCGATCGCTTCCAGGCTTGGCCGTTCGCCCTGCTTCGCCTCCGCCACGGCTTCCACGGCACGCATGACGCGCAGCATGTTCTCGCCGGCCAGTTTGCGGATGTCGGCTTCGGACCAGCCTCGCGCCATCAAGGCGCCGAGCAGCGGTGGATAGGCGTCCACGCCCGTCATGCCGTCGGGCAGGCTGCCGATGCCGTCGAAGTCGCCGCCGATGCCGACGTGTTCGATGCCCGCAATGTCCCGCACATGCTGGATGTGGGCGATGACGTCGTCGAGATTGGCGCGGGGCGTGGGGTTGGCGGCGCTCCATTCGATCAGGCCGGCCTGCACCGCCTCCGGATCGCCGGGGTTCAGCGCCTTCAGCCGCGCGTCCTCGCCCGCGCGCGTCGCTCCCCAGGCCCGCACCGTCTCACTGATGAAGCCCGGCACGAAGGTGACCATGACGATCCCGCCGTCCTCCGGCATCCTCCGCAGCACGCTGTCGGGGACGTTGCGGGGATGATCCGTCACCCCGCGCGCCGAGGAGTGGGAGAAGATCACCGGCGCGTCCGACACCCGCATGGCGTCCAGCATCGTCTCTTCCGACACATGGCTGAGATCGATCATCATGCCCAGACGGTTCATCTCGCGGACCACCGCCTCTCCGAACGGCGACAGGCCGTCGTGCCGGGGCGCGTCGGTGGCGCTGTCGGCCCAGGTCGTGGTGCGCGAATGGGTCAGGGTCATGTAGCGTGCCCCCGCCGCGTGGAACTCGCGCAGCAGGGCCAGCGAGTCGTTGATCGAATAGCCGCCCTCCATCCCCACCAGGGAAGCGATCCGCCCCTCGCGGTGGATGCGCTCGATGTCGTCTGCGGTGGTCGCCCATTCGAAGACGTCGGGGTGCGCGGCGATGATGCGGCGCACGGTGTCGATCTGCTCGAAAGTAGCCTGAACCGCCTCCTGCGGCGTCATCGAGGCCGGCACATAGACGGACCAGAACTGACCACCCACGCCGCCGGCCCTCAGGCGCGGAATGTCGGTGTGGAGCAGCGGGTCCGTGTCCACATGATTGCGGGTCAGGTCGGGCCGATGGGGGTCATTGCTCCACTCGCCGCGCAGGGCCCAGGGCAGGTCGTTGTGGCCATCTATCAGCGGCGTGGTCCGCAGAATCTGCCGTACCCGTGCCTCGTCTCCAGCCTGGGCGAGCGCGGGCGAAGCGGCGGCGAGGACGGCGGCGGCGGCCAGGGCGGTGCGGATCATCGGCGGGCTCCCCTCTCAGGACGCGGCCACGTTCGCACGGCGGGGCCCGCTCGGAAACCGCCGGACTTGCGTCCCTGGCCCAGAAACGCGATCTGGCCCCCATGACCGTGCCTCACGCCCTGACGGGCCTGTCCGAGATCGCCAATCGCTACGAGGTCCTGTTGTGCGACGTCTGGGGGGTGATCCACAACGGCCGCGAGAGCTGGCCCCGGCCGCTGGAGGCCCTAATCCAGTTCCGGGCCGAGGGGCATGGGCCGGTGGTGCTGATCTCCAACGCGCCGCGCCCCTCGCGCGACGTGCTGTCCCAACTGGACGGGCTAAACGTCCCGCGCGAGGCCTGGAGCGCCTTCGTCTCCTCCGGCGACGCGACACGCGCCGAGCTGGTCCGCCGAGCCCCCGGCCCCGCCTGGCCGATCGGGCCGCAGCGGGACAATGTCGTCTATGACGGCACAGGCGTGGTCCTGGCCGACGGTCCGGAGGACGCGGCCTTCGTGTCGTGCACCGGCCTGGTCGACGATACCGCCGAAACCCCTGAGGACTACCGCGCCCGGTTCGAACACGCCGTGGCCCGCGACCTGGAGATGATCTGCGCCAACCCCGACATCGTGGTCCAGCGCGGGTCCGACCTGATCTATTGCGGCGGCGCCCTGGCCCAGCTCTATGCCGGCATGGGCGGGCGGGTGACCATGGCCGGCAAGCCGCACGGCCCCATCTATGACCTGGCCATCAAGGAGGCGGAGACCCTCTTGGGCCGCTCCGTGGACCGGTCGCGGGTGCTATGCATCGGCGACGGCGTCGTCACCGACGTGCGCGGCGCCAACGCACAGGGGCTGGACTGCCTCTTCATCGCAGCCGGCATTCACGGCGACGCCGCCCGGGGCGACGATGGCCTGGTCGACGTCAAACTAGCCGCCGAGCTCCTTAAGGCCGAGACCACCTACGCCCGCTACGCCATGCTTGAGCTGGCCTGGTGAGACTGACGCATAGGCAGTTTGTTTGTCATCCCGGGACGTCGCGCCAGCGGCGATCCGGGACAAGGTTGCGGCGCGGCAAGCTTGTCCCGGATTGCTGCTCCGCAGTGTCCGGGATGACAAGAGGTGCGAGCTGGCGCTAAACCGCCACATGGTCGGACAGCACCCCTCGGGCGGATACATCCTGGAAGAGCTTTCGGTCGGCATGAGCGCCGAGAAGTCAGTCGAGGTCACCGAAGAGCGGATCCAGCGGTTCGCCGAGGCCTCGGACGACTTCAACCCCGTGCACATGGACGAGGCCTATGCCTCGAAGACCGCCTATCGCGGCCGCATCGCCCATGGTTTGTTGTCCGCCAGCTTCGGCTCGGCGGTGGTCGGCACCATCCTGCCGGGCGCGGGGGCCATCTATCTCAGCCAGACCCTGAGTTTCCACCGACCGGTCAGGATCGGCGACATGGTGATCGCGCGCATCACTGTGTCTGCGGTGGACGAGGAGAGCGCGCGGGTGACCCTGCGCTGCGAGGGTTATGTCGGCGACCAGCAGATCATGGATGGCGAGGCTCTGGTCCGCGTCCCGCGCCGTCGCCGGCCCGCCAGGGACTAGCCGCCATGGGACCGAGGGCGTGAGCATCCGCGTCGTGCGCGACTGGCGGAACCTGGCCGGATCCAGCCTGGGCGCGGCCGTGGCCATCGGCGCCTTCGACGGGGTGCACCGCGGCCACCAGGCGGTGATCGGCGAGGCCCGCGCGGCGGCGGGGCGACTGGGCGCACCGTTGGGCGTCGTCACCTTCGACCCGCACCCCCGCCGCTGGTTCCAGCCCGACGCCGCCCCCTTCGCCCTGATGACGGAGACGCAGCTGCTGCGCGCGCTGGAGACCGAAGGCGTTGGGGTCGCCTATCTCCTCCCCTTCGACGCCGAGATGGCCGGAATGACCGAAGGCGAGTTCGCCCGCCGCGTTCTGGCGCTAGGCCTGGGCGTGCGCCATGCGGCGGTGGGCTTCGACTTCACCTACGGCAAGGGTCGATCCGGCAGCCCCGAGGCCCTGACCCGCGAGGGCGAGGCCCTTGACTTCTCCGTCTCGGTGACGCCCCGCCGCGACGACACAGACGGGCTGAAGCTGTCGTCCAGCGCGGTGCGCGAGGCGGTCCGGGCCGGCGACATGGGCCGAGCCCGCACCATCCTGGGGCGGCCTTTCGCCATCGAAGGCGAGGTGATCCACGGCGACAAGCGTGGCCGCCAGATCGGTGTCCCGACCGCCAATGTCCGCCTCGGCGACTACATGCGCCCCGCCTACGGCGTTTACGCCACCCGCACCCGGCTGGCGGACGGCCGGGTGGTCGAAGGCGTCGCCAACCTCGGCGTCCGGCCGATGTTTCGTCTGGACGAGCCCTTGCTGGAGGTGTGGCTGTTCGACTTCACGGGCGACCTCTATGGCCAGACGGTCGAGACCGAGCTGGTCGCCCATCTGCGCGGCGAGTTGGCTTTCGACGACCTGGACGCCCTCAAGGCGCAGATCGACGCCGACGCTGCAGCTGCACGGGCGGCCCTCGCCTAGCGCCCATGCCCTGTGCCTGCTATCTCCGCCGCATGTTCGTCTTCGGGATCCGTCCGATCGTGATTAGCCGCCCGGCGTAGCGCCCGAGGGGAGTTCCCCAGCGCCCGCCGGGTTCGACGCTTCCTCCCGACGATCACACGACGAGACCCCAGATGACCGACACTCCCGCTCCCACAGGCCGCGACTATCGCGACACCGTCTTCCTGCCCGAGACGCCGTTCCCCATGCGCGGCGGCCTGCCCCAGAAGGAGCCGGCGATCATCGAGGCTTGGGGCGACCTTTACACCCGGCTGCGCGCCGCACGGCAGAGCCAGAACGCGCCGCTGTATGTGCTGCACGACGGCCCGCCCTACGCCAATGGTGACATCCACATCGGCCATGCGCTGAACAAGACGCTGAAGGACTTCGTGGTCCGGTCGCGGTTCCTGCTGGGCTATGACGTCGACTACGTCCCCGGCTGGGACTGCCACGGCCTGCCGATCGAATGGAAGATCGAGGAGCGGTTCCGGTCCGAGGGCAAGCGCAAGGACGAGGTCTCCAAGGCCGCCTTCCGCGCCGCTTGCCGCGAATACGCCGCCGGCTGGATCGGCGTACAGCGCGATCAGTTCAAGCGTCTGGGCGTACTGGGCGACTGGGACAACCGCTACGCCACCATGGACTTCGGAACCGAGGCGGCCGTCGTGCGCGAGTTCCACAGGTTCAAGAATTCGGGCCAGCTTTATCGCGGCTCGAAGCCGGTGATGTGGTCGCCGGTCGAGCGCACCGCCCTGGCCGACGCTGAGATCGAATATCACGACCACGTCTCGCCCACCGTCTGGGTCAAGTTCCCGGTAATCGGGGCGACCGACAGCCATCCGGACGATCTGCTGGCGTTCCGGAACGCCACCCCGGCCATCGTGATCTGGACCACCACGCCCTGGACCATCCCGGGCAACCGGGCGATCTCTTACGGCCCCGACATCGCCTATGGCCTGTACGAGGTCACGGCCATGGAGGAGGGGCTGGAGTTCGAGCCCTGGGCCAAGGCGGGCGACCGGCTGATCCTGGCCGACAAGCTGGCGGAGGCGGTGTTCAAGGCGGCCAAGATCGCGGCCTGGACGCGGGTCGAAGACCTGGACCCGTCGGGCCTGGAGTGCGCCCATCCGCTGGCGGCGCTGGATCCCGGCTATGGCTTCTCGGTGCCGCTGCTGGCTGGGGACCATGTGACCGACGATGCAGGGACGGGCTTTGTCCACACCGCGCCGGGCCACGGCGCCGACGACTTCGAGGTGTGGAAGGCCCACGGCCATCACGAGGTGCCCGACACCGTGGACGCGGACGGCGCCTATTATCCGCACGTGCCGCTGTTCGCCGGCCTGAAGGTCATCGAGACCGAGGGCAAGAAGGACAAGATCGGCAAGTTCGGCCCGGCCAACAAGGCGGTGACGGAAAGGCTGATCGAGGCGGGGAACCTGCTGGCGCGCGGGCGGATGGAGCATTCCTATCCGATGAGCTGGCGCTCCAAGGCGCCGGTGATCTTTCGGAATACGCCGCAGTGGTTCATCCGCATGGACTCCGAGCTGGAGGACGGCGCGACCCTGCGCGAGCGTGCGCTGAAGGCCATC
>CAZITK010000005.1:0-27622 GCA_964542145.1 uncultured Brevundimonas sp. | reverse complement strand
ATCCTGCGCTTCTTCCGCTTCTTCGCCTGGTACGGGCGGGGCGAGCCGGACGCGGCGGGGCTGGCGGCCTGTTCGGCGCTGAAGGCGGGGATCGCGGGCCTGTCGGCCGAGCGGGTCCAGGCGGAACTGCTGAAGCTGCTGGCCGCGCCCCAGCCGCGTCCGGCGATCAACCGCATGGACAAGGCCGGCGTCCTGGCCCAGGTCCTGCCCGAGGCGACCGACACCAAGCCCTTCCATCGCCTGGCCGAGCTGTCGCACGATCCGGTGCAGTTGCTGTCGGCCCTGCTGCCCGACGAGGGCGGGACGGCGCGCGCCGTCGCCAATCGCCTGCGCCTGTCGAACGCGGTCAAGGATCGGCTGGTCCGCGCCACTTCGGACAGCCCCCCGGCGCGGCCGTCGATTTCCCTGGATATGGACGAGCGCGAGGCGCGGGCGGTGATCTATCGCCTGGGCTGGACCACCTTCCACGACCGGCTGATGCGCGCCTGGGCCGCCGAGCCGTGGCGTGAAGAGGACGCCGACCGCCTGACGGCGCTGGAGGACTGGAAGGTCCCGACCCTGCCGGTCGGCGGCCGCGAGATCGCCGCGCTCGGCGTCGAGCCGGGGCCGCGCACGGGCGCGATCCTGGCGGCGTTCGAGGAGCAGTGGATCGAGGCGGACTTTCCCGAGGACGGCCATGAGGCGCGGCTGAGGGGGGTGATTGCGACGTGATTGAAATCTAAAGGTGTGACGATTCGCCGCGTCATTCTATCGAAGCGCGAAGCGTTCATCTTGAAATGATGAAAGGACAGCGCAATGACTGATACACCTCCTGACGGTGACGTCACCGAACTCGATGAGATTGTCGTGATCGGTACGAGGCCGCAGCCAGGCATTCCTCACTGGCCGGTTGAGGAGCAGCAAGAGGTCGATCCCAATCCTGATCCGGGCGGCGGCGGCGGCGGACTTTGGACCCAGCCAGAGGTCGATGCTGAAAACGAACGACAGAAGCAATGTGCAGCTAAAAAATTTGCGGACGGTCTTTCAGAGGAGGATGATAAGGACAACAAAGAATTCTTCTCGTTCTCGTGGATATTGAATGGTCAAACTGTAACTCACGCAATTAGGGGAGGGGCGGGGGTCACCATAACTCAAAATGACCTGAATCCGGCGCTATCTCAATTTGGTATAAATGCCAGTCAAATTGTTGGTTTCAATCATAATCATCCATCAAATCACTACTGCGCTTCCGGCGGCCTCCAAGGCCAGGATGAAATAAGGCGAAATTCGTATCCGAGTGACAATGACTGGGCGCTAGCCGACCAACTGGTGAATCTTGGAGCCGATCCAAACGTGCTTTCACTGTTTGTAGTTGGTTGTGATGACCAAATGAGGGAGTTTAGGTATCGTGACCGTGCGGATGCCAAGCGTGCAGCCGATCGTCTTGATCCGCCCCCTCCACCCGTCCAGCCAGAAGGCTGTCCTGAATGACCGCTATATCCACCCTTGCCTGGATAGTACTGACAAGCTCGGCCCTAGACCCCGCGCCGTGGACTCGGCCTGACGTTGAAAGAGAGGAAGCGACATACTCAGTTTCGGAAGTGTCTGAGAGGTTTACAATTGCGAAATCCAAGGCCCTGGCTAGCTACCCAGCATCCGCGTCGATATCAGTCGAGGATGTAGGCCTAGCGAGTCAGGCGGTCGTCACCCTCCACCGTGTTTGGGTGGTTGACGTTGATGGGGGCCGCCAGCCGGTGTGGATGGCGCGTTGGACGACGGCTCAATACGACGGGGCCGCTAAGTATGCCGTCATCGAACGATATGCTGACGCACGCGACTGTCCGGCACTTGAGGATGTGCTGCGCGCCGCAGAGAATCTGCCCCTCCCCTCCGCCACCCTAGCCAGCCAACCAAGGCTAGAAGCCGACACTCCAGCCCAAATCAGGGACTTCCCGAGTGGGTATAGGGTCCATCTCGAGGCCTCGGCGGCTTCTTATCCTGATGGAACTTGGGCGCAGTTCACTGTCGTTGGCGACAGTAGCAGTCCGCTGGGCCTCTGGGCGATAGACTCTGAGCGGGCGCTCACAGATTGTTGGCGTGCCGCACCGCCTCTGGGGCTTGTCATGTAGGCTGGTGAGAGCCGGATAATGCATGCCTAGTACTTCGCGCTTCAGCCTCCGTCCGATAGTCATCCTCGAAACCGGCCGCCCGCCCGAGGCGCTGCGCGGGCGTTTCGACGACTATCCGGCGGCGTTCCGCAAACTGCTGGGGCATGAGGTCGATACCCAGACCTTCGACGTGGAGGGCGAGCTGCCGGACGACCCCACGGCCTTCCAGGGCGTGATCGTCACCGGTTCGCCCGCCGGGGCCTATGAGGATCGGCCGTGGATACCGCCGCTGGAGGCCTGGCTGCGGGCGGCGCGGGGGCGGACGCGGCTGGTCGGCGTCTGTTTCGGCCATCAGGTCATGGCCCAGGCCTATGGCGGCCGGGTCGAGAAGTCGGACAGGGGCTGGGGCGTCGGGCTGCACCGCTATGACATCGTCTCGGACGAGCCTTGGATGGCGCCGCGCGCCGACGGCATCGCCATTCCGGTCTCGCACCAGGACCAGGTGGTCGATCCGGGACCGGAGGCGCGGGTCATCGCCCGCTGCGACTTCACGCCGTTCGGCGGCCTGGCCTGGGGCGAGGACGCCATCAGCCTGCAATGCCACCCGGAGTTCGAGCCCGGATTCGCCGCCGCCCTGGTCGATCTGCGGCGGGGACGGATACCGGATGCCGTCGTGGATGCGGCGATGGAGAGTTTGCAGCAGCCGGATGACCGCGCTTTGGTCGGCGGCTGGTTGCGGCGTTTTCTCAGGGTTTAAGCGTCTTCGTCAGACCCCTCTCGCCGTGCCTGATCCAAGGTGCGGTTCATTTCCGCGCGTTCCCTTTCAACCGCCAACCGCTCGACCTTGGAGCTGCCATGCTGGGCGCGGTTGGCGGCGGCCTCCGCCTTGGACGCCTCGCGCGATCGACGCTTGCGGGCCTGCCTCAGATTGACGATTTCGGCCATGACTATCCTGATGATGACGGGCTGTATCGTGGCGATACGGGGTCGATAGAGGCCAGGACCGAGAAGCGGCCACAGCCTGGCTGGGGACCGGAGAGCAAAGGGGGATACAAAGGTCCTCCCCCGCATTCTCGATGAGGGCCCCTTCCGGGGTCCGTCCATAAAGAAGGGTCGATAGCCATGAAAGAGAGCAAGGGAAAGCCGAAGAAACCAGGTCCCCCGAAGCAGAACGCGTCCCAGCCAAGCCTCAAGAATCTGCCGCCGACCGCCGCCAAGTCCAAGAAGTAGATCGGGCGGCCCGGCATCCGTGCGGGGCCGCTATCGGTGGTGCCAGTGGCGCGGGCGCGAGCCAAGCTTGGCTTCGCTTTCTATCCTCAGGAGCGGTGGTGCCGGTTGCAGGATTCGAACCCGCGACATCCAGTTTACAAAACTGGCGCTCTACCAACTGAGCTAAACCGGCCCTGATCGACGTCAGGGCCGAGTTATGGCGATCTTGGCCCGCCTCCGCAACGGCGGCTTCAGTCCATCGCCCCCCGGATGCGCTCGGCCAGGGGTTTAAGGACTTCCGGCGTGGCCATGGGCGCGTGACCGTGACCCTTCAGCGGGCGATCTGCCCAGCGCGGCACAACGTGGAAATGCAGGTGGAAGATGGTTTGGCCGCCTGCATCGCCGTTGAACTGGCTGATGGTGATGCCCTCGGGTTTCAGCGCCTTGTCGACACCACGCGCCACGCGCCGCACTAGTTCCATCACGCGGGTCAGCACCTCGGGTTCGATCTCCAGGATGTTGCGGGCGGTCGACGTCTTGGAGATGACCAGCACATGGCCCTCGGACTGGGGAAAGACATCCATGAAGGCCAGCACATGGTCGTCCTGCCACACCGTGGTGGCGGGAATGTCGCTGCGCAGGATCCGGGCGAAGATGTTGTCTGGGTCGTAGGGGCCCTTGAGGCTCATGAAACTGGTCCGGTCATGAAGACGTGGCGTCTAGCCGAGGCGGCGACGGCGCTCGACGCTCCGCAGGGTGGAGCGGACGAACTCCGAGGGCGCTTCGGCCTCGGTTTCGGCGAGAATCTGTTCCTTGATCGCGCGCGGCTCGCCGAAGAGGTGGCCCTGGCCCATGGCGATGTCGAGCTCGAGGATGTCGGGCACCTGGCGTTCGTACTCGACCTTTTCGGCGATGATCTCCAGGCCATAGCGGCGCGACAGGGCGGCGAAATCGTCGGCGCGGATGTCGCGGAGCGACGGCAGCGCGGCGCCCGCGTCCTGGTCCAGAAGCTGTTCGATCAGGAGGTCGGCCCCGACCTTGATGAACTTGACGTCCGAGCGTTGCAGGTCAGCGAAGTCGAGGTCCAGCATCTGCACCTTGTCGATGGAGAAGCGGAAACCCAGATCGGCCAGCTTGGCCATGCTGCGGGCCTCCCCGGCGCCGCGCGCATCGAAGGCGGCCTGGCCCATCTCGAAGATCAGAGCCTGGTTGAGGTCGCGGTTCTCGGACATGAAGGCCAGGAATTGCGGGAAAAAAGTCTCGTCGCCCAGGGAGGTCAGGGAAACGTTGCAGAACACTCCGACCTTCCTGTCCTGGCGCGCCAGGCGACGCACGATTTGGGCGCAACGGAACAGCAGCAGATTGTCGATGGCCGGCAGGATGCCCTCGCCCTCGGCGATCGAGAGATATTCGGCAGGCATCATCACCCGGTCGGTGGAATCCCTGAGACGGGTGAAGCTCTCATAAAAGACGGTGCGGCGCTGGGGCAGGGTGACGACCGGCTGAAGATAGAGGTCGACGCGATTCTCGGCCAGGGCGTCGTGGACGGTCTTGAGCAAGGCGTTGGACTGATGATGGCGGCGGGTCTCGAACGGGCTGGAGGAGGGCTCGGGCTCCGCCAGCCGTTCGGCCAGGCTGTCGCTCATCTGGGTGATGAGGGATTCCAGCATTCTGACCTCACCGGTCAGAGCTTCGGTACGATCGATGGCGCCGGTCTCGATGGCTTGGGCCAGGTCGCCGAGCGCGCCCTGGGTCGACTCCAGTGCGTCAGCCAGCAGGCGATGCGCGTCGCGGATCTGGTCGACTTCACGCTTCAGCCGTTTGCGCTCGGCGCCACCCTGGACCAGGGCGTGGACGGCCACCAGCAGGCCCGCGCCGCCTAGGACGGCCGCGATCGCGCCGCCCAGCCCCAGACCGCCGCGCCAGATCAGGGCGGCGACGGTCAGGGCCAGAAAGGCGTAGGCCGCAAACAGCAGGCCTTGGGTCAGGGTCTTCATGGGAACGGTCAGCCCGCCTTTCCCCGGGGAATCGGTCAAGTATCAGGGTATCAGGTTCGCGCGACCAGCGACATTCAAGCCGTGTCGGCGCGGGTAAGCACGATTTCGAGGGATAGGGCGAATGGAACTGTTTGATCTGACCGACAAGGTGGCGATCATCACGGGCTCGTCGCGCGGCATAGGCCGGGCCATCGCCGAGCGACTGGCCGAACACGGCGCGCGGGTCGTGATTTCGTCCAGGAAGGCCGGGCCCTGCGAGGAGGTGGCCGAGACGATCAATGCGGCGCGCGGTGAAGGCCGGGCCATCGCCATTCCGGCAAATATCGGTTCGAAAGAGGACCTGCAGCGACTGGTGGACCACACCCGCGCCGCCCTTGGCCACATAGACATCCTGGTCTGTAATGCGGCGTCCAACCCCTATGCGGGACCGATGGCGGGCATCCGCGACGAGCAGTTCGAAAAAATCCTTCAGAACAACATTATTTCCAACCACTGGCTGATCCAGATGGTCGCGCCCGGGATGCTGGAGCGAGGCGAAGGAGCGATCACGGTGATCTCCTCGATCGGGGGCCTGCGCGGCAATGCGTTGATCGGCGCCTACAACATCTCCAAGGCTGCGGACATGCAGCTGGTTCGTAATCTTGCTGTGGAATGGGGCGGGCAGGGGGTCAGGGTGAACTGTGTGGCTCCGGGACTGATTCAGACGGACTTCGCCAAATACCTCTGGGAGAACCCCGAGCTGCTGAAGACCGTGACCGATCCGGCGCCGCTGAAGCGGATCGGCCAGCCAGACGAGATCGCGGGGGCAGTGGTCTATCTGTCGGCGCCAGCCAGCCGCTACATGACCGGCCAGACCCTGGTGGTCGATGGGGGACTGACCATTGCCTGGTGAACCTGTTCTGCTTGTCATCCCGGACGACGCGAAGCGGCGAGCCGAGACAAGGCAGAGCGGGGGGCCGGCGTGGTCCCGGATAGTCGCTGGCGCGACTTCCGGGATGACATGCGTTTCGAGCGGCGGGACGTCGGATGTCGGATGATGTGCGCGCTCCCCTGAGCCGCCGAATCAAGTGGCGGCTGGAGGACGGGCTGTTCGGCCTGTTCGCCGGGGCGATGCGGCTGCTGGATGTGGAGACGGCGTCGAACTTCGGGGCGTGGACCTTGTCGCGGTTGGGACCCAGGACCGGGACGGAGAAGACCGTCCAGCGCAACCTGCGCTTGGCCTTTCCCGAGCTGAGCGCGGAAGAGCGGCGGGCGCTGTCTGTGCGGCATTGGGCCGAGCTTGGGCGGCTGGTGGCCGAATTTTCGCTGAT
This sequence comes from uncultured Brevundimonas sp., assembly GCA_964542145.1. Classification (GTDB taxonomy): domain Bacteria; phylum Pseudomonadota; class Alphaproteobacteria; order Caulobacterales; family Caulobacteraceae; genus Brevundimonas. The sequence continues at coordinate 21,019 of CAZITK010000005.1, read as the reverse complement.
GGACCGCATCACGGTCGAGAATGGCCGCATCGTGGTGGAAGGGATGGAGCGGCTGTACGCCATCCGGGATAGTGGGCGTCCTTCGGTCATGGTGTCGGGGCACTTCTCGAACTGGGAGGCAATGGCGGCGGCTATCGTGGCCTCGGGTGCGCCGACCCAGGTCACCTATCGCGCGGCCAACAATCCGTTGATCGACAAGCGCATCATCGACAGCCGCGCCGCCTACGGGGTTCGCCTGTTCGCCCCCAAGGGCGGCGACGGCGCCCGGGATCTGATGGCCGGAATGAAGCGGGGTCTGTCGGTGGCGCTCCTGAACGACCAGAAGTTCTCGGAAGGGCCCGAGGTCATCTTCTTCGACCATCCCGCCAACACCGCCACCGGACCTTCGCGACTGGCTCAGCGCTTCGACTGTCCAATCCAGCCGGTCACCGTCGAGCGCATAGGCCCAGCGAGGTTGAAGGTAGTCATTCATCCGACGCTGAGCGTGCCGGACACGGGGAACCGCGCGGCCGACGTCATCGCGGCGACCCAGGCGATCACCGGCTTGATCGAGGACCAAATTCGGGCGCGGCCATGGGAGTGGTTCTGGACCCACAAACGCTGGCCCCCCGCCGTCTACGCGGGCGCGGATCTGGCCTGATCGTCGGAGCGGCGAAACGGTCCCTCGTAATCCCTTCTCTGCATCCGGCGCCGGTCGGGCCCGAAGTATCCGTTGCAACGCACAAAGGGCCGGGGGCGCAGGATAACGGCCTGGATGCGGTCCAGCATGGCCTTGGCGGTAATGGGCTTGACTACGAACTCATTGACCCCGGCATCGCGCGCCTCCTGGACGCGGCTGCGCTCGGAATGACCGGTCATCATGATAATGGGCAGATAGGGGTCGGCGCTGTCGGCGCTGTTGCGCACCAGGCGGGTGAACTCGACTCCATCCAGCGGATACATGTTGAAATCGACGATCGCCAGGTCGAACGGCTGTTCCTGCAAGGCCTTCAGGGCCTGGGCGCCATCGCCGACTTCACGAATCTTGATGGCGCCGGCCGATGTCAGGATCGCCGAGGCGATGGCGCGCATGTGTTGGTTGTCGTCCACCAGCAGGATTTGCACCGATTTCAGGAAGCTCATCTGGAGAAAGTCCCTGTATGATTTGCCGCACGCCAGCCACGACGCGCGTCACTGGAATGGGACGAGAGCGGCGTCCGCCGCCATAACCGTCCGAATCCCTCTTCGGTCTCAGTCAGCCACGACAACCGTTAGGGCCGGGTGAAGGCGGGCGGCAACTGGCGGTCTGCCCGGGGGTTTCTGTACTCCCACCTCATTGTTCGCTCCACGAGACTCGCCCATGCCCTTCAACGACCAGCCCACTGTCAAATCCGGCGACGTTGAGATTCCGCTGCTGGGCTTTGGCACTTGGCAATTGGAGCCGGACGACGCGCGACGCATGGTCGCTGCGGCCCTGCAGATCGGGTATCGTCACATCGACACAGCCTGGCTTTATCGAAATGAAGAGGCGGTGGGGGAGGGCATCCGTGACTCTGGCCTGGCTCGTGAAGATATTTTCCTCACCACCAAGATTTGGGTCGCCAATTTCGCAGATGGAGACCTGCAGAGGCAGGCAGAAGAGTCCGCGAAAAATTTGGGATTTACTCCTGACCTCCTCCTGCTGCACTGGCCCAAGGCCACCCCGTCTATTGAGGACGCGGTCGCCTCCCTGAACGACGCCAAGGACCGAGGTCTTACTCGCGCGATCGGTGTATCGAATTATCCATCAAAGGAATTTCGGCGCGCAGCGCAGGCGTCACGCGCTCCGATCGTCACCAACCAAGTCGAATATCATCCCTATTTGTCACTCCACAGTCTGATCGCGACGGCCAATGAACTGGGGTCAACTCTGACCGCGTGGTCGCCGTTGGCTCAAGGCAAGACCGCGGACGACCCGACCATTCGCGAAATCGCGGAGGCGCACGACAAGACGCCGGCGCAGGTGACCCTTCGCTGGGTCATCCAACAGGGCGTTATCGCCATTCCGCGCACCGCCAAGGAAAGTCGGGCGCGCGAGAACTTCGGCGTGTTCGATTTCGAACTGACCGGTGAGGACATGGACCGGTTGCACGCCCTGGCCACGCCCAATGGTCGGTTGGGTGACTGGATCGACCCCGATTTTCAATGGGACCGGGAATAGAATGGACCAGAGGGCACGGCGCGTGACCGCCGGACATCGTATGACCGTGGAGGAACGGCATGGGCGTGGTAGTTGGGTTTCCCGAGATCAATCCTGAAGACGCGGCGGTAGGCGCGCGGCTAAGGCGCTGGCGCGAGGAGCGGAGCACGAGCCTGGAACATCTTGCGCGTATCCTTGACGTCTCGCTCGAGGAAGTTCGTCGCGCCGAAACGGGCCGCGCGCATCTCAACAGCTGCCAGATCGCCGCCGCCACTGCCGCGCTGCGGCTGCCGGTCTGGGCGCTGGTGTCGGATACGAGGGCTTACTGAGAGCCAGCCAGAAGCCATCCTTGCGCGACGGCGGAAATCCAGAGCCTGTGCGCCGCTTCCGATCCCCACTTTCGCCAGGGCTGGGACCGCCTCAGTGATAACGCCGCATGAGGCCGACAAGCCGGCCCTGAACCTCGACCTGGTCGGGTCCGAAGATGCGGGTCTCATAGTTGCGGTTGGCAGGCTCCAGCGCGATCGAGCCGCCCTTCTTGCGGAGGCGCTTCAGGGTCGCTTCCTCCCCTTCGACCAAAGCCACCACGATCTCGCCCGAGGTGGCCGTGTCGCCCCGGCGGATGATCACCAGATCACCGTCCAGGATGCCGGCCTCGATCATCGAGTCGCCCTCGATCTCCAGCACATAGTGCTCTCCGCCGCCCAGCATGGAGGCGGGCACCGTCAGCCGATCCTGCTCGTGCTGGATGGCGGCGATCGGCGTGCCGGCGGCGATCTTCCCCAGCAATGGCAGTTCGCGCGTGTCGTTGGCGGCCTCGGGATTGACCATGCCGCCCACCGGCCGTCCGCCCTCGATCACCCCCGGCGTGAAGCCCGCCCGGCCGCGCGGCGCGCCCGCCGTCGCCTGATCCGGCAGTTTCAGCACCTCCAGCGCCCGCGCCCGATGCGCCAGCCGGCGAATGAAGCCTCGCTCCTCCAGCGCCGTGATCAGGCGGTGGATGCCCGACTTGGACGCCAGGTCCAGCGCCTCCTTCATCTCGTCGAAGGATGGAGACACGCCGGTCTCCTTGATCCGTTCGTGGATGAACATCAGCAGCTCGTGCTGCTTCCGGGTAAGCATGGCGCGCCTCCGCTGGCCCGAAGCGGGAATCATCCGCGAACAAGCCGTGAACCGATAGGCGATGTTCTGTAAGTGTTCTTCGCTAATGTCAACTTAACGGCGAAGCTGGCCTGGTCAGGTCCTCGGGGTCGGTGAATTCGCAGGTCAGAAGGTCGATGTCGCTGTAACCGTCCTCAAAGCTGTAGGCCTCGATCGTGTCCGCATAGCCGTCTTGGACATAGAGCATAAACTCCAGCGGATATTGTGAGGGTCCAACGAGGCTTCTAACCCAGCCGTCCGGGCAATAGGCGACTGAAGCGGGCGCAAGGCCGCGATCAACAGACAGCGTGGTGAAGAAGCCAACACCGGTGAATTCGCGTGACGCCACTTTGGCGGTCTCTAACTGAGCAAGCAGCCTAGAGCCTTGATCGTCGCTGATCTGAACGGCTAGGCGCCGGGCAGCCGCGAGTTCGAGGGGCGATAAAGGCGTCATGCGCGGACTTTAGCTCAATAGCGCCCGCGCCGCCGCCTCCACGTCGGCCTGCCTCATGAGACTCTCGCCGACCAGAATGGCTCTCGCGCCCGCGTTCGCCACCCGCAATACAGCCTGAGGCGTGAAGATCCCGCTCTCGGCGACCAGCAGCGAACCCTCCGGCCGCTGTGGCGCCAGGCGTTCGGTCACCGCCAGGTCGACCTCGAACGTCCGCAACGACCGGTTGTTGATGCCAACCAGATCGGCGCCAAGCGCACAGGCGCGGGCCATTTCGGCCTCGTCGTGGGTCTCGACCAGGGCGTCCATTCCCCAGCGTTTGGCCTCGGCCATCAGGTCGGCGGCCAGGGCGTCGTCGATCATGGCCAGGATCACCAGGATGCAGTCGGCGCCCAGCGCCCGGCTCTCGGCTGCCTGCCAGGGATCGACCAGGAAGTCCTTCCTCAGGCAGGGCAGGGCGGTCGCCTCGCGCGCCTGGCCCAGATAGGCGTCGTCACCCTGAAAGCTGGGGCCGTCGGTCAAGACCGACAGGCAGGTCGCGCCGCCGCGCTCGTACGCCTTCGCCAGCGCCGGGGGGTCGAAGTCCGGCCGGATCAGGCCCTTGGACGGGCTGGCCTTCTTGATCTCGGCGATCAGGGCGGGGCGTCCGCCGCTGGAAGCCTCCGAAAGCGCCTGGCGAAAGCCGCGCGGCGCCGGGGCCGCCTTGGCCCGAGCCTCGATCTCGGCCCGGGTCGTCGCCGACTTGCGGGCCGCAACCTCCTCGCACTTGTAGGCGGCGATGCGGTCGAGGATGTCGGTCATGCGGGGTCGGCCTCCACCGGCGCGTTGGTCACCTCGACCAGCCGGTCCAGCGCCCGCCGCGCCCGGCCGTCGTCGATCACGTATGCGGCCATTTCGGCGCCCTCCCGCAACGTCCCCACCCGGTCTCCGACCACCAGGGCGGCGGCGGCGTTCAACAGCACGATGTCGCGATAGGCGCCCGGAGCGCCCGCGAGCAGCGCCGTCAGGGCGGCGGCGTTCTCCTCGGCGTCGCCGCCGCGCAGATCGACGATGTCGGCGCGGGACAGGCCCGCCTCCTCGGGCGTGACCTTGAACCGGCGCACGGCCCCGTCGCGCCATTCCGCCACTTCGGTGACGCCCGTGGTGGTCAGTTCGTCCAGCCCCTGGCCGTGCACCGTCCAGACCCGTACGGCGCCCAACCGCCCCAGCACCTCGGCCAAGGGCTCCAGCAGCCGCGGATCATAGACCCCCATCACCTGCCGCCGCGCGCCCGCCGGGTTGGACAGCGGGCCCAGAAGGTTGAATACCGTCCGAAAGCCGATCTCGGCCCTCACCGGCCCGACATGGCGCATGGCCCCATGATAGGCGGGGGCGAAAAGGAAGGCGATGCCGGCGTCGTCCAGCGACCGCCTCTGCTGCGCCTGATCGGCCTGCAGATTGACGCCCAGCGCCGACAGCACGTCCGACGATCCGGACTTGGAGCTCAGCGCCCGATTGCCGTGCTTGGCGACCTTCAGCCCCGCGCCCGCCAGCACCAGGGCCGCCGCAGTCGAGATGTTGTAGGTGTGCGCGCCGTCGCCGCCGGTGCCGCAGGTGTCGATGGCGTCATAGGGGTGATCGAGCGTGCGCGCCGCCTGTCGCATGGCGGTGGCGAAGGCGGCGATCTCCTCGACCGTCTCGCCGCGGATGCGCAGCGCCGTCACCGCCGCCGCCACCTGGGCCGGGGTCGGTTCGCCCCTCAGACAGGCGGCGAAGAACTCCCGCGCCTCGTCGCCTGACAGCACCCGGCCATCGACCAGCCTGGCCAGCAGGGGCTTGAACCCGTCGGCCATCAGAAGACGAGCCTCTCAACCGCCGTCATGCTCGGCTTGACCCGAGCATCCAGGCGCTCGGGATCAACCGACGGCGCGGCTGGATCGTCGGGCCAAGCTCGACGATGACGGCTGTCGAGCGCACTCTCACACCACCACCGATCGCCTGACCCCGGCGAGGTCCAGGAAATTGTCGATCAGGTCGTGGCCGTGCTCGGTGGCGATGGATTCCGGGTGGAACTGCACACCGTGGATCGGCCGCGTCCTGTGGGCCAGCCCCATGATCTCGCCGTCCTCGGTCCAGGCGGTGACCTCAAGCACCTCTGGCAGGGTGTCGCGCCGCACGGCCAGCGAGTGATAGCGCGTCGCCGTGAAGGGGCTGGGGAGGCCCCGGAACACGCTGTCGCCTCCGTGCAGGATCGGCGAAGTCTTGCCGTGCATCAGGCTCTTGGCACGCACCACCTCGCCGCCGAAAGCCTGCCCCATGGCCTGGTGACCCAGGCAGACGCCGAAGATCGGCATGTCTTCGGGCGCGGTCTCGAGGATGGGTAGGCAGATGCCAGCCTCGTTCGGCGAGCACGGGCCTGGCGACAACAGCAGCGCCTCCGGCCGTGCGGCCCAGACCTCCTGGATCGTCAACTGGTCGTTCCGGACGACGCGCGCCTCGGCGCCCAACTCGGCCAGGTAATGGACAAGGTTGTAGGTAAAGCTATCGTAGTTATCGACCACCAGGATCATCAGCGGCTTCTAGGCGGAGGCGGGGCCCTCGCCAAGCCTGCGCGCGCGGTCCGGTGTCATGCTTTGGCGAGGACCTCGGAGCGCAGCCCCTTCCGTTCGCAGACGTTGCGGGTGTCGAGCACCAGGGGCACGCCTTCCAGCAAAGTCGGATAGTCGATTTCCTCGTGGTCGGTGACGATGATCGCGGCGTCGAAGCGATGAAGGTCCTCCAGCGCCACGCCCACGGCGTCCCTCGGGCAACCGTGGCCTTGATGGATCTCTGGTACATGGGGGTCGTGATAGTCGATCACGGCGCCCTGTTCCTCCAGCAACGTCATCAGCTTGAAGGCCGGGCTCTCGCGGACGTCGGAGACGCCGCGCTTGTAGGCCATGCCCACCAAAAGAATGCGCGCGCCATTCAGCCCACGCGAGAACCGCCGGTTCATCTCGTCCATCAGCCGGCCGAGCACGTAGCGCGGCATGGCGACATTGATCTGGCCCGCCAACTCGATGAAGCGGGTGGTCTGGTCGAACTCGCGCGCCTTCCAGGTCAGGTAGAACGGGTCGATCGGGATGCAGTGTCCGCCCAGGCCCGGACCGGGATAGAAGGGCATGAAGCCGAAGGGCTTGGACTTGGCCGCCTCGATGACCTCCCAGACGTCGATGTCCATCTCATGGAACACGACCTTGAGCTCGTTGACCAGGGCGATGTTCACGGCGCGGAAGATGTTCTCCGTCAGCTTCACCGCCTCGGCGGTCTGGGTGGAGGAGACAGGGACTACGTGGCTGACCACTGCGCTGTAGAGCAAACGGGCGGCTTCAAGAGCCTCGGCTCCGTCGCCGCCCACGACCTTGGGAATGTCGTGGGTGCCGAACCGAGCGTTTCCAGGATCCTCACGCTCCGGGGAGTAGGCCAGGAAGAAGTCGCGTCCGGACTTGAGGCCTCCGCGCTCCAGGATCGGCCGGATCACCTCCACGGTCGTTCCGGGCCAGGTGGTGGATTCCAGCGCCACCAGCTGGCCTGGGCGCAGGGTGCGGGCGATGGCCTCGGACGCGGCGACCACATGGGACAGGTCTGGCTCCCGCTGTGCGGTGATGGGCGTCGGAACGCAGATGATGCAGGCATCGACCTCGCCGAGCCTGTCGAAATTCGACGTGAAGCACATCCGACCCTGCTCGACCGCTTCACGCAGTTCCGTATCCGGCACGGCAGGGATGGGCGACCGGCCGGCCGTGACCTGCGCCGCGCGGATGGCATCAACGTCGAAGCCGATCACTCGGAACCCGGCCTTGGCTGCGGCATTCGCGAGGGGCAGCCCGACATAGCCGAGACCGATGATGCCCAGGACCGCGGATCGGTCCCGAAAAGGCTCGAGGAAAGCACTGAGAGAGTCGGATGTCATTATCACAGATAGGGGGCTGTGGGCGCGAAGCTGAGCGGCCGCCGATGACGAGCAGATATCTGTCCGCTAGACGATGTCGGTGAGCATCCTCACGGGAAGCGCGACCTTGTGCCACTCTCACTTTTGAGGCGCAACTTGCAATCAACCGGCTAGCCTGAAAGGACACGCCCATACTGCAGAGCGAGTACAGCGGTCGAGAACCAGCATGATCGAACCGCATCCCCTGCAGCACATGACGATCTCGCTGCGGGACGCAGAGGTCACAGTCGCCCTTCGCCTGCGACGCCCGGCCGGGGATCAGTTTCGTGTGGATGCGAATGGCGATGTGAGTGTGCGGATTCCGCCCGGGGTCAGGCGTTATCTGCTACCGGAGGGCGTTCGCAGTCGCCCCGAGCATGGACTCGACCGCGCGCAGTTCGATTTCGAAGCTGGAGACTCGCTGTGTTTTGACCTGGTCGCCGGCGGCGATCGCTTGCCGCCCGACAGTGTGATCCACGTGCTGCTCTACGATCGTCAGGGCCGGCTGCGGGAGCGGCGCCGTCAGCGGATCGATTCGACTCGGTTGTTCTTCGTGCTGCGGGCGCTGACCGAGCCTGGACGGGGCGCAGTCCTGCTCCAGCTCGCTGGGGAAGGCGAACTGCCGCCCCTGAGGCTCAATGTAGACACCGGGCGTCCCACCCTGGCCAGAAGCCTGACAGGTGCGCTGGAGGCGGAAGATCTGACCAGGGCTCGCGCTGGGCTGACGCTGTTGCAACAGCGTCAGCCGCACCATCCGCGGCTGACCCTGCTGACCGCGCGGGTCGCTATCTTGGCCGGTGAATTCAGCGCAGGCGCAGACGCTCTGCTGCGACACGCAGCGCGCGGCGCATTGAAGGCGGCAGATTATCGAATTCTGATCTCCGCTCTCAGAAAGGCCGGTCGTCTGGACGAGGCGGACGCCGCCTTTGAAAGCCTGTCCAGACTAAAATCTCCGAACGCTCGCGCCCTGCGCGACTGGGCGCGAATCGCTCAGGCGGGCGGGGACGTGGCGGAAATGATCCGCCGCTGGGGGGTGGTGTTCGACCGCACGGGAGACGCCAAGGCCGCCGAGCAGCTGATCAGCCTTCTGGACCGGACCGAGCGGTTCGAGGAGGCGGAGGCGCGGATTGCCGACGGTTTGGCCGGAGACGAGCGGTCGGACCTGGCCCTGATGGAGGTCGCGGCCCTGCGCTATTTGAACCAGGGTCGCAACAGGGAGGCGCTTCCGCTTCTTGGCCGGTTAGTTGACCGCCCTGATGGGTCCGATCCGGCGCGGTGGCGGCGCCTTCTGGAGACCGCGAGTATGCGCCATGGCGAGGACGGTTCGGCCCCGCCGTCGGCACATCGGGCATCGGCGGCGCGAAAGCTGGTTCGCACCCAACTGAAGGAGGTCGAGAAGCAGGCGTACTATGCGGCGCGTGGCCTTGGCGAGGCCTGTCGCCTCCGACTTGCCCGGACGTCGACGGAGGCCGATCACCCCGAGGTGCGAATCGCAGCGCATTGGGCCCTGGCCACCCTGGCCCTGGCCGGACACGGCGGTGATCCAGCAGCGATCATTGATCGGCTGGACGCAATCGAGGCTCAAGGGGGGTGGCGGCCGGGGATTGAGGCCCTTCGGATCAGGCTACTTGCCCAGGACGGCCAGTTCGACGCCGCCGGCACGCTGCTGACCCGGGCTATGGCGACGCCCTATGGCAATCTGTTCCTTGCGGCCGCCAATTTGGCCGGCGCCAGGGGCGATGATGCGGCGGCGCGCCTAGCCTGGATAAATCGCGCGTTCGCCCTGTGGGACCTGTCCCCGATCACGCTACCGCGCGGCGCTGAACTGAGCCTGGACACGATCGCCGGCGAGGTGGCGCCTACCGCAGGAGGGCCGCGCGTATCGATCATCGTGCCAATGTGGCAGGCGGCGGACACCATCGAGACCTCGCTGCGATCGCTGACGGCTCAGTCATACCGCAATGTCGAGATCATAGTGGTGGACGACGCCTCCACAGACGACGGGCCGGACCGCGTGGCGCAGATGGGGCGGGCGGATAACCGCATCCGCCTGCTTCGCGAGTCTGTAAATCGTGGGGCTTACCATAGCCGCAACCTGGGTCTGGCGCAGGCGACCGGCGACTTGTTCACATGCCAAGATGCCGACGACTGGTCCCATCCCGAGAGGATCGAACGGCAGGTACGACGCCTGGTGCAGGACGACAGTGCGATCGGCAACTTCAGCCGCTGTATCGCCGCGACCAGCGAGCTCAAATTCATGAGCCGGGACGGTGCGCCTAGTGTCCATCGCTGGAACTTTTCGTCGCTAATGCTGCGACGGGACGCCGTGCTGACCAAGGTCGGTTACTGGCGCGAAGCCAGGTTCGCCGCCGACGGCGAGTATCTGTCGCGCCTGCGATCCGCATTCGGGGAATACGCCGTCCGTAAACTCGCCGACGGGCCTTTGGCCATCGTGAGGCAATCATCGAGCAGCCTGACCGGCCACGGGGTCCACGGCCTGACGGCGCGAGGTTGGACCGGCCGACGGCTGTATCGCGCACTGTACGAGAATGAACATTCCCAGGGTCCGCCGGCCCAGCCCCTAAGCCGCAACCGCCCCCCCGGCCGGTCGGCGCCGGCTGTCGTCCGGGGTGCGGCGACTAACGACGACTTTGACCTGCTTCTGGCGTCCGACTTCCGCCTGCCGGGCGGAACCACCGCGTCAAATGTACAGGAACTCATCGCTCAGTCGCGCGCCGATCTACGGACCGGACTGGTGCAATTGGAGAACCTCCGGTCCAGGCCGGAAACCCCCCTATCGACGAAGATCCTGAAGCTCGTCGATGGCGCGGCGGTTGAGTTTGTGTCTCCCGACCGCATTGTCACCGCGCGCCACCTGGTCATTCGCTGGCCCCCTTGCGTGGCCAACTACAACGACGCCATCGCCCGGGTTCATGCTCCCGCCGTCTCCATGATCGTCAACCAGACCCCCTGGCGGGGGGAAGTGGGGGGGGAGTTCATCTATCATCCCGCCGAGGTCGATCGCCAGATCGAGCGGATGTTCGGCCATCGCGCAACCTGGCGGCCGATCGGGCCGGCGGTGCGTGCGGCGATGGCGCCCCACGCCGAGGAGGTCGCCGTAGCTGAACAGGACTGGGTCAACATCCTGGACCTGGACGACTGGGGCGGCGAGCCGCGGGAGCGGCGACCGAACGCGGGTGTCCCCGTCATCGGAAGGCACGGTCGGGATTTCCCCGGCAAGTGGCCGATGGATCGCGATACGCTGCTGTCGGTCTATCCCGAGGACGGCTCCATGACCGTTGCGGTGCTGGGCGGGGCGGACGTGGCCGCCCGCGTGCTGGGCCGCGAGCCTCAGGGCTGGCGCGTCTATCCGTTCGATTCGATCGCTCCGGCAGACTATCTCAGGGGGCTGGATGTCTTCGTCTACTATCCCGACCCGGGGCTGGACGAGGCGTTCGGCCGAGCGATCATCGAGGCCATGGCGGCGGGCGTTCCGGCCATCCTGCCGCACCGGTTCCAGACTCTATTCGGAGGCGCGGCCCTCTATGGCGAGCCGCACGAGGCGCGCGACATCGTCATGCGCCTGATCGTCGACGAACCCCTTTACGCAGCGCGCAGCCGAGCGGGGATCGCCTTCGCCGAATTCTACAGCCACCAGCTGCATATCGCTCGACTGAGGGCGTTGCTCGACCGCGCCTGAGGGCCTCTCGGCGGAGTGGCCCGGTCCAGCTGCGCTCAGGGCGTCCACAGGGCCAAAGCCGAATTCGGCTCTTGCGAGGCGTTATCACTGTCTATAATCATGGCGTCCAACCTTCTCCGGAGCTGTCGATGCCCTCTCGCCTGAAGCCGAGCCTTCTGTTCGCAGCCCTCGGGGCCATGGTCCTGGCCGCCTGTGGTCAACCGGGCGAGACCACGGACGCGCCGTCCGCAGGCGAGGGTGGCGAGGTCAATCTCTACACCGCGCGCCACTATGACGCCGACCTGCGGCTGTATGAAATGTTCACCGAACAGACCGGCATCCGTATCAATCGCATCGAGGGCAACGCCGCCCAGCTGATCGCGCGCATGCAGGCTGAGGGCGCCAACAGCCCGGCCGATGTCTTCGTCACCGCCGATGCGGGCGCACTGTGGCGGGCGCAGAACGCAGGCCTGTTCCAGCCAACCCGTTCCGAAACCCTGAACGGCCGCATCCCGGAGAACCTCCGGGCGCCGGGCGGTGAGTGGTTCGGCTTCTCGCGCCGCGCCCGCGTCGTGGCCTACGATCCCGCCAAGGTCGAACCGAGCGAGGTCGACACCTATGAGAAACTGGCCTCGCCGCGCTTCCGGGGCCGGCTGTGCGTCCGCTCGGGCGACAATATCTATAATCTGTCGCTGGTCGGGGCTCTGATCGAGGCCTGGGGGCCAGCGCGGGCGCAGGCCTGGGTCGAGGGCGTCACCGCCAACCTGGCCCGCACCCCCGAAGGCGGCGACCGCGACCAGATCCGCGCTGTGGGGGCCGGTGTCTGCGAGGTCGCCCTGACCAACAGCTACTACTATATTCGACTGGCCAACGGCGATGACGCGGGCGACCGGGCCATCACCGAGCGGGTCAAGCTGGCCTTCCCGTCGCTGGACGGACAGGGGTCGCACGTGAACATCTCGGGCGGCGGCGTGGCGGCCAATGCGCCGAATCGCGACAACGCGGTGCGCCTGCTGGAATTCCTGTCTTCACCCGAGGCCCAGCGCCTGGTGTCGCAGTACAACAACGAGTTTCCGGCCAGCCCCGACGTGGCTGCGCCCGCTCCGGTCGACGCCTATGCCGACTTCACCGCCCATCCGATGCCGGTTTCGGCCTATGGCCCGCGTCAGGCCGAGGCCCAGTCGATGATCAGTGCGGCGGGCTGGCGATAGACCTGACCCCAGCCCTGTCAGGCTCCACGAGGGCCCGCCCGGTCGCGAGACGGGGCGGGCCTTCGCCGTTGCGGCTGCTGGCCCTGCTGGCGGCGGCCACGGCCCTCCTGCCGCTGGTCGGCGTGGTGCTGGCGGCGTTCGCGGGCCCGGGAGCGGATATCGCGACGCGCGACCTGGTGCGTTATGCCACGACCTCCGCAGTGCTGGCGACGCTGGTGGCCGTGGTGACCGCGGTGGTGGGCTCGGTCTCCGCCTGGCTGGTTGTTGCGCACCGGTTTCCGGGTCGTGAGATATTCGCCTGGGCCCTGGCCCTGCCGCTGGCCGCGCCAGCCTTCGCGCTTGCCTATGCCTATGCCGACCTGTTCGACGTGGCCGGGCCCCTGCGATTCTGGATGCGGGCCGAGCTGGGCTTCGACCTGCCGTTCCAGATGCGGTCGATCCCCGGCGCTGTTCTGGTGCTGGGCTGCGCCTTCTATCCCTACGTCTATCTGGCGATGCGGGCCGCGCTGGTGAATCAGTCGGTCAGCGCGCTGGAGGCAGCGCGGATGCTGGGCTCGAGCGCAGGCGCAGCGGTGTGGCGCGTGGCCCTGCCTCTGGCGCGGCCGGCCCTCGCCGCGGGCATGGCCCTGGTCGTGATGGAAACCTTGGCTGACTATGGCGCGGTTCAGTTCCTCAGCGTCCAGACCCTGACCACCGGCGTCGTCCGCGCCTGGTCGGTCTATGGTTCGACGGCGTCGGCGGCCCAATTCGCCCTGCCCCTGATGGCAACGGCGGCGGTGCTGTTGTGGCTGGAGCGGTGGGGGCGCAAGGGGCGGGGGTTTGAGTCAACCGGGGCGCGCTGGCGGCCCCTGCCCGTCACGCGGTTGCGAGGATGGCGCGCGGCGCTGGCCACGGGATTCTGCCTGCTCCTGCTTACTGTAGCCCTGATCCTGCCTATGGGCTGGCTGCTCTACAGTTCGATCGACGTCACACCCGAGTGGCCGCGGCTGGTCGAGGCGGGGCGCAACACCCTGCTCATGGGTATCGGCGGGGCGGTAGTCACCGTCGGTCTGGCGACCCTGCTGGCGCTGGGGGCCGACAAGCTGCCGGTGACGGCACGCGTGGCGGGGCTGGGCTATGCGACGCCCGGCGCGGTGATGGCCATCGGACTGCTGCTGCCCGCCGGGTGGGTGTGGAGCACCATTCCTGGCGCGACCACGGGTCTGGGCATGGGGGTCATTCTGCTCATCTACGCCTATGCGGCGCGGCTGATGGCGGCGGCGGTTGAGCCGATCGAAGCCGGCCTGGCCAAGGTGACGCCGTCGATGACGCGCTCGGCACGGGCGCTGGGACGGTCCGAGCTGGGCGCCGCCTGGGCGGTGCGCATGCCGATGGCGCGAGGAGCCCTTTTGACCGCCGCACTGATCGTGATGGTGGACGTGTTGAAGGAACTGCCCGCCACTCTGATCCTCAGGCCATTCAACTTCGAGACCCTGGCGGTGATGGCGTCGAACTATGCGCTGGACGAACGGCTGCCTCAGGCGGGATGGCCGTCGCTGATCATCGTGGGGCTGGCCCTGCCGGGCGTGATCTGGTTGACCCGACGAGTGGCGACTTCGCGGCCCGGATCCGAGAGCGAGGCGTGATGCGCGAAGAGCTGAAGGTGCGCGGGGCCACCCGCCGCTATGGCGCGCGGACGGTGGTGGAATCGGCCGACCTGGAGTTGTCGCCGGGGCGGATCATGGCGCTGCTCGGCCCGTCCGGCTGTGGCAAGAGCACCCTACTGCGTATGATCGGCGGGCTGGAGCCGATGGACGCAGGGTCGATACATTTGGGCGACCGACTGCTGTCCGAGCCTGGTCGTCAGATTGCGCCCCAGGATCGCGGGGTCGGGCTGCTGTTTCAGGACTACGCGCTTTTTCCGCATCTGAGCGTGCTGGACAATGTCACCTTCGGCCTGCGCCATCTGAGCCGCTCGCGGCGGCGCGAGGTCGCCTTGGCGGAGCTGGAGCGCGTGCATCTGGCCGATCGCGCTCGGGCATGGCCGCATCAGCTGTCGGGCGGCGAGCAGCAACGCGTCGCCCTGGCGCGGGCTCTGGCGCGGCAACCGGGGGTGATCTTGTTGGACGAGCCCTTCTCAGGTCTTGACCGCCATCTCCGCGGCGAGGTGCGCGACCATCTACTGACGGTGCTGAAGGGGCAGGGGGCTGCCGTGCTGGTGGTCACCCACGACGCCGAGGACGCCCTGATGATGGCCGACGATCTGGCCCTGATGGATGCCGGGCGCATCCTGCAACGGGGAACGCCGCGCGACTGCTACGCCGCGCCGGTGTCGGCGGTGGCCGCCGGCCTTCTGGGCGAGGCGCAGGTGCTGGATGCGGTAGTTCGTGATCGCGTGGCCGAGACGGCGTTCGGATTGGTTCCCGCGCCTGGCCGCGTCGATGGACCAGCGGCGGTCCTGGCGCGGCTGGAGCATCTGGTCATCGATCCCGGCGGCGCACCCGCCGAGGTGATCGAGGTCCGCTTTCTCGGGGCGGCCCATGAGATCGTGGTGGCGCGCGACGGAAAGCGGGCGCGGCTGCGTTTAACGAGTGCGCCGCCAGAGGCGGGCGCCACGATTTCCGTGCGGCTGGACGCCTCGGGCGCGCGGGTCCTGGATTGAGGCGGATTTCGGGTGGCGTCCGGCGTTCCTCTGGGGCATCGGTGGCGGCCTTGGCTTTTCTGACACGACGGGGATGACGATGACGACGATGCGCGGACTGTTCGGGGGAGCGGCGCGGGTCGCCCTGATGACGGCGGCGGGCCTGGCCCTGGCGGGGCCGGCCTGGGCCTGGCAGGCGGCGGCGGGCGAGGCGCCGGTCTATCGCGATGCCCCGGCGCCGATCGCCGACATCCTGGACGCCGAGCTGAGCCCGACGCCGAGCCTCAGCCCGGACCGCGCCACCCTGGTGCTGATGGATCGCTCCAACCTGCCGCCGATTTCCGAGCTGGCCGAACCGACCCTGAGGCTGGCGGGATACCGGATCAATCCGCGCACCAACGGGCCGTCGAACAGCCGGGTTTCTTGGTTGACCGGCCTCAGCTTCCAGTCGATCGACGGCGGCGAGATTCGCCGCGTGGCGCTGCCCGCGGGCACGCGCCTGACCGCCGTGTCCTGGTCGCCGTCCGGCCAAAGCGTCGCTTTCATGATCGGCCAGGCGGACGGACTGGAGCTGTGGGTCGCCGATGTGGCCACCGCCCAGGCGCGGCGTCTGACGCCCGCGCGCATCAATGCGGCCACCGGCTCGGGCTTTTCCTGGCTGCCGGACAGCTCGGGTCTGATCGCCCGCATGACACCCGAGGGCCGGGGCGCGGCGCCGGACGTCAGCCGGCCGCCGACGGGGCCGATCATCGAGGAGACCGCTGGTCGCGCCGCGCCGGTGCGAACCTATCAGGACCTACTGGGCAACGCGGGCGACGAGGCCCTGTTCGACCACTATTTCACCAGTCAGCTGACCCATGTGCCGCTGACCGGCGCTCTGCGGCCGGTGGGAGGGCCCGGGGTCGTGCTTGGCGTGTCGCCCTCTCCAGACGGTCGCTTCCTGCTGCAAACCCGGGTCAAGCGGCCCTACAGCTATGTGGTGCCCGCCGCCCTGTTTCCGTCGGAGGTGACGGTGACGGACCTCAACGGTCGTGTCGTGCACCAGGTCGCCGATCTGCCGCTGCGCGACAACATCCCGCCGCCGTTCGACGCGGTGGCCCAGGGGCCGCGCTCTGTCAGCTGGCGCGCCGACGCCGACGCGACCCTTGTCTGGGCCGAGGCGCAGGACGGCGGCGACAGCCGCACGCCAGCCGAGGTGCGCGACCGCGTCTTCATGCTGGCCGCGCCGTTTCAGCAGCAGCCCACCGCCCTGATCGACCTTGATCAGCGGTATTCCGGTGTCGACTGGGGCCGCGACGACGTGGCCATTGTCAACAGCCGTTGGTTCAACAACAGGAATGAGAAGCGGCATCTGGTCGACCCATCGCGCCCCGGCCAGGGCCGCATTCTGGTCGAGCGCAATTATCAGGATCGGTATAACGATCCCGGTTCGCCCCTGACCGAGCCGAATGAGCGCGGCCGCACGGTGATGCAGTTCGTGGACGGCGGGCAGTCCATCCTGTTGTCGGGCGCGGGCGCGACGCGCCAGGGCTCCTTCCCCTTCCTGGCCAAGCAGAACCTTCAGACCCGTGAGATCGAACGTCTGTGGGGCTCGGCGTCCGGGGAGTATGAAACCATCGTCGGCCTGCTCGACCCCGATGGCCGGCGGCTGGTGACACGCCGCGAGACGCGGCTGGACCCGCCCAATCTTCAGATCCGCGATGTGGCCTCGAACAGCCTGACCGCCTTGACTAACTTTCCCGACCCGGCGCCCCAACTGGCCAGTGTGTCGCGCGAACTGATTACTTATGAACGCGCCGACGGGGTGCAACTGTCGGGCACATTGTATCTGCCGGAGGGCTATGACGCCCAGAGAGACGGGCCGCTGCCGTTGGTGATGTGGGCCTATCCGGCCGAGTTCACCGACGCCGCCGTGGCCGGCCAGGTGGTGGACACCGACAACCGCTTCGTCCGGCCGGGCGGCTCGAGCCATCTGTTCCTGCTGACCCAGGGCTACGCCATCCTCGACAACCCGACCATGCCGATCGTCGGCCGCGACGGAGCAGAGCCCAACGACACCTATATCGAGCAACTGCGCACCAGCGCCGAGGCGGCCATCAATGCGGTGGTCGAGCGCGGCGTGGCCGACCGCGACCGGATCGCCGTGGGCGGCCACAGCTACGGCGCTTTCATGACCGCCAACCTGCTGGCCCACACCGACCTGTTCAAGGCCGGGATCGCACGCTCCGGCGCCTACAACCGCACATTGACGCCCTTTGGCTTCCAGGCCGAGCAGCGGACTTTCTGGGAGGCGACCGACACTTACATGGAGATGTCGCCCTTCACCTTCGCCGATCAGGTGAACGAGCCGATCCTGCTGATCCATGGCCAGGACGATGACAACTCCGGCACATTTCCCGTCCAGTCCGAGCGGTTCTATGCCGCGCTGAAAGGGCATGGGGCCACGGTCCGCTATGTGGTTCTGCCGCTGGAGGCTCACGGTTACCGCGCGCGCGAGTCCGTCGGCCATACTCTTTGGGAGACGGTCCGCTGGCTGGATATCCATGTGAAGGGCGAGACGCCCGCCGAGTGATCGTCGCGACGGCGCGCGACGTCAGCTGGCGTCGCGCGCCGCGCGCAGGGAGTTCAGGGTGGCGCCGAAGATGACGCCGGCGATCACCACCAGTAGGCCGAAGCTGACGCCCCGAAAAAAAAAGGGCAGGAAGGCCGCCAGGATCAGCACGCCGGGGTAGGCAGAGGCCCAGACGGCGGTCTCGGGCGAGTCGGTGCTGACCAGGGGGCGGCGCTCGGTCCTCATGATTTTCCGGGCCAGGGGCTGCAGCAGCAGATAGGCGACCACGACCACCGCGCCGGTCAGGGCGTGACGCCACACGGGCAGGTCGCCGCTGAACGTGGTCACCGAGGCGACCAAGAGCAAAAAGGCGAAGCCGGTGGCGACGGCGAGGAGGCCGTTCGGCCCAATGCGATTCAAGACTTCACCTTCACATAACTGCCGGGCGCGGGCTCGAGCGCGGGCAGAGGACCCTTGGCCGGATCGCGGGCCGGGATCCAGTCGCCGGACTTGTCATGCAGCCAGTCGGCCCAGTGGTTCCACCAGCTGCCGGGGTGCTCGACCGCGCCCGCCTGCCATTCGGGGAGGCTGTCGGGCAGGTCGTCGTTGATCCAGTGATTGTACTTGTTGGCGTCGGGCGGATTGACCACGCCCGCTATATGGCCCGATCCCGCCAGAGTATAGGTCACATCCGCCCCCCGGAAAGCCTGGGCCGAGCGATAGACCGAATTCATGGGGGCGATGTGGTCTTCGCGACTGGCCTGGAAGTAGAGCGGGATGGTGACCTTCGACAGATCGATGGTCTCGCCGCCCAACGTGAAATGGCCCTGGGTCAGGGCGTTGCGGCCATACATCTGGCGTAGATAGTCCAGGTGCAGCTTCTTCGGCATCCGGGTCTGGTCGGCGTTCCAGAACAACAGGTCGAACACCGGCGGCGATTTGCCCATCAGATAGTTGGACACGAAAAACGACCAGATCAGATCGTTGGCCCTCAGCGCATTGAAAGTGTCGGCCATGGCCGCGCCAGGCAGGACCCCGCCGGCGGCGTCCATCTGTTGCTCGATCTCATTCAGCCAATGTTCGTCGGTGAACAGCAACAGGTCGCCCGCCTCGTGGAAATCGTGCTGGGCGGCGAAAAAGGTGGCCGATGACACCGGCGCGATCGCCGTCTGGGCCATGTGAGCGAGCGCCGCGCCCAGCAGAGTGCCGCCGATACAGTATCCGACGGTGTTCACCCGGGCCGAGCCAGTCTGTTCCATGACCTTGGAGACGGCGGCGTAGACGCCTTTCCTCAGATACTCATCAAAGCCGTAGTCGGCCTTGTCGACATCCGGATTGACCCAAGAGCAAACGAAGACGGTGAATCCTTGCGCCGACAGCCAGCGGATCATCGAGTTCTGCGGCTGAAGGTCGAGAATGTAGAATTTGTTGATCCAGGGCGGGAAGATCAGCAGGGGCACGGCGCGCTGCTTGTCGGTCGTGGCGTCGTACTGGATCAGTTCGAACAGGTCGTCGCGCCATACCACCTGGCCCGGCGCCGTGGCGACGTTCTCGCCGACGACGAAGCGGCCGTAGTCCGCCTGGCTGATCTTCAGCTTGCCGCGCCCGCGCTCCAGGTCCTCGGCGAAATTCTGCATTCCGCGCACCAGGCTTTCGCCATTGGTCTCGGCCAGGGCCTTCAGCGCCGCCGGATTGGAGACCAGGAAATTGGCGGGAGAGAAGGCGTCGGTCAGCAGCTTGGTGAAGAACTCGGCCCGGCGCTTGGTTCGCGGATCGACGCCTTCAACGCTGGAGACCAGGCCGTTCATCCAGTCGGCGGTGATCAGATAAGACGACTTGATCGCTTCGAAGGCGGGGTTATCGCTCCAGGCCGGGTCCTTGAAGCGCTTGTCGGCGGCGCTGGGCGTCTCGACCGCCTCTCCGGCCATCCGACGGGCTGTGGCGGACCACAGTTCCATATAGCGGCCGAAAAGGTCGGCCTGGGCGACGAACAGCTTTTCGGGGCGAGCCGCCAGGCCGGTCATCACCTCCGTCATGGCGGGGGCGATGTTCATGGGGTCGGCGGAAGGCAGGGCCCCCGGCGCGGCGCGGCCGGCCTGGGCCATCGCGGCTTCGGCCAGGGCCGCCTGAGCCGTCATCGCCGCCTTGGCCAGGTTGATCGACAGGGTTTCCAGCATCGCCTGATGCTCGGCGCCGGGGAAGGCCGCGGTTGTCCCCACAGCCGCCCGGGATTCGGCGATAGGCTCGGGCCTGGGCCTTTCGAGGGCCGTCTGGGGCGGAACAGCGGGGGGCGGTTGGACGGTCGTCTTGGCCTTGTCCGCCTTGGCGCGCTTGATCGAGCTGGGTCGGCCTGCCTTGCGGGGCGGCCGCAGCGTTTGCGGAAGCTCGGGAGCGTCGGGCATGGTGCACGTCCTTTTGGGCTTGGGCAGCGCTCGCCCTTTCTCGCAGGGCGATTGTGGCATATGACCGCCGTCGAAATGAACGCCCGCAACCTGAAAAAGATCGTGCCGATGCTGGCGGGCCTGACGGGGGCCGCCCCTGTGCTGGGTGGATGCGTGGCGACGCCGTTCGACGCGGCGACGGACGAGGCTTCGCCAGTCTCGGCCCGAGTAGACGCCCTGGTCGCCGCCAACCGGGAGTATCCGCGCTGGCAGGATTTTCCGCCCGCGCCCACAGACCTGCCCGGCGCCGCACAGTTCGCAGACAAGGTTGCGGCGCTGGGCGTTACCCGACAAGTTCTGACCTCCGAGGTCGGCGCCATGACCTGGGACGAGGAAGAACCCGCCACCCTGGCCGCCGCCATTCGGTCCCGGATTGACGCCAGCCTGGCCGCGCCCATCGCGGTCCAGACGCGCCAGGAGATCGAGGCCGAAGCCGCACGCCTGCGTCAGCGCGGCACCCCGCCACCGCCCATCGACCGCGACTGATCCCGGCGCAGACGATCGGGCCCACACGACCGGGACTGCCACAGTCCGCCGCTAGACCTTCACCCGGACCCGCGAATCCGGGGACAAGCACACACACGAGGAGACCTTCATGACTGCATCCCGGACAGGCGTTGACGCCGCCACCTGGGCCGCCCTTGTCGCCCAGGCCGCCGAGGTGACCGAGCGTGCCGCTGTGGCGGCCCACCGCCTGGCTGGACGCGGCGACGAGAAGGCAGCCGACCAGGTGGCGGTGGACGCCATGCGCACCGCCCTGAACGCGCTGGACATCCAGGGCCGCATCGTCATCGGCGAGGGCGAGCGCGACGAGGCGCC